>JAJZJY010000616.1 GCA_021809885.1 Actinomycetes bacterium | reverse complement strand
GTGGGCGTCGGCCCGCGCCGCGGCCCCGGTTATCCAGCGGCTGGTGCCGTCCGGCGCCGCCGTGCGGCCGTCGAGGGTGGTCGCAAGTTTGAGCACCACCCACGGGCGTCCCGTGCGGCGGTGCTTCAGGTAGGGGGCGAGATCGTGCTCCGCCTGCTCGGCCGCGGTGCCGACGTCCACGGCTGTGCCCGCCTCGCGAAGGCGGGCGACTCCCCGGCCGGCCACGCGGGGGTCCGGGTCCAGGACGGCGACGACCACCCGCCGGACCCCCGCTTCGACGAGCGCATCAGCGCATGGAGGCGTCCGACCGTGATGAGCGCAAGGTTCGAGGGTCACGTAGACCGTCGAACCACGGGCGTCGGCGCCGGCGAGGTCCAGGGCGACGACCTCGGCGTGGGGCCCGCCGGCGGGCTGGGTTGCCCCCTCGTACGCTGGGGCATCACCGTCGGGGACGACGACGGCACCGACCCACGGGTTGGGTGAGGTGATGTGGCGCACCGAGCGGCCGAGGGCCAGCGCCTCGGCCATGAACGCCTCGTCGGGCGTCACGGGTGGTGGGTCGGCTCGTCCGCGAGGAGCTCGAGGGCGTGCGGGAGGACGTCGGCCACCGCCTGGAAGCATTCCACGGATCCGGAGGGGGATCCGGGTGTGTTGAGGACGATGGTCCGGCCTCGGGTGCCGGCGATGCCTCGGGACAGCCGGCCGAGCGGGTTGCACAGACGCATCGCCTCCGCCAGGCCCGGCGCCTCCCGGTCCAGCACCTCGCGCGTGCCCTCGGGCGTGTGATCCCGCGGCGCGAAGCCGGTGCCGCCCGTGGTGATGACCAGACCGGTGAAGGCGCCGGTCACGCGGGCCAGCTCACCGGCCACCGAGGCCACGCCGTCCGGCACGACCGAACGTTCGACGACCTCGAAGCCGGCTTCCTCCAGTGCGGTTGCGAGGGCTGCGCCCGAGCGGTCCTCGCGGGTTCCAGCGACAACGCCGTCCGAGACGGTCACGATCTTGACCTGGTGTCGGTGCTCGCTCATGGCAGGGCCCCGGCGGCGGCCCGGCGGATGGCGGCGGCGGCCTCGAGCGGGTCGGATGCCCCGAAGATGGCGCTGCCTGCCACCAGCATGCGCGCTCCGGCCCCGGCGACCGCCGGCGCCGTAGCGGGGTCGATCCCGCCATCGACCTCGAGGACGACGTCGAGCCCCTGCTCCGAGATCGCCTGTGCCGCCGTCGCGATCTTCGGTACCACTTCACCCATGAAGCTCTGGCCACCGAACCCTGGGTGGACTGTCATCACCAGCAGCAGGTCGATCCGGTCGAGCCACGGCCGGGTGGCGTCGAAGGGGGTTTCCGGATTGACGGCCAAGCCGACGCCGAGCCCGAGGTCCCGCATGGTGCCGATCAGGCCGGCGGTGTCGCCGACCTCGACGTGGACGCTGCAGGAGTCCGCCCCGGCGGCACGGAACGCCTCCAGGTAGTCACCCGGGTTGGTCATCATCAGGTGGCAGTCGAGGTACAGGTCGGTGTGCCTGCGGATGGCCTTCACGACCGGCGGTCCGATCGTCAGGTTGGGCACGAAATGGCCGTCCATCACATCGACGTGCAGCCAGTCCGCCTCGGGGGCGACCCGGTCGATCGCGGCGCCGAGCGCGGCGAAGTCGGCTGAGAGGATCGACGGTGCCACGCGAATCATGAACTGAGCGTAGGCGTGTGCGCTCAGCGCCGTCGGAGGCTGAGCACGAACATACCGTCGGTGCCAGCAGCCTGGGGGAGCAACAGGCCGCCTCGGCCGGCAAGCATCCACGGAGCCGCCGGCGGCGGGAGTGGCTCGAGCTCACGATGCTCGGAGGCGAGCCACCGGTCGATCCCCGCGGTCTCCTCGCGGGTCAGCGTGCAGACGCTGAAGACGAGGACGCCGCCGGGGCGCACGAGCGGCGCCGCTGCGTCGAGGAGTCGCCGCTGGAGGGTGGCGAGCCGGGGCAGGTCGCTCGGCCGGCCCCGCCAGCGGGCGTCGGGTCGACGCCGGAGGACGCCGAGACCTGAGCAGGGTGCGTCGACGAGGACCCGGTCGAAGCTCGATGTCCGGAACGGTGTCCGCCGTCCGTCGGCCACGAGCGTGGCGAGGTGGGGCAGCTCGAGACGCTTCGCGTTGGCCGCCACGACAGCCGCGCGCCCCGGATCCACGTCGACGGCAGCGACGAGTGCGGCGCCCGCGCCGGCCAGCGCGGTCGCCTTGCCACCGGGGGCGGCGCACAGGTCGAGGATCCGCTCCCCGGGAGCCGGCCCTACGTGAACGGCGACCATCTGGCTGGCGGCGTCCTGGATGTAGCCATCGGGGCGTCCGGTTGTTCGAGCCGGGACGTTCATCTGCTCGAGAGCGGCTCGGGCCACCCCTGGCCCGAGATCCGCGGCCAACCGGGCGACGATCCAGTCCGGGTAGCTGAGCGCCGTCGCAGGGTCCGGCCAGCGAATCGGGCCCCGCTCCACGTCATCGGCCACCCGGCGGAGCACAGCGTTCACCATCGACCGGCCGGGGCCGTCGACCTCGGCGACGGTTGCGGACACGGCCGCGTGTCGCGGGACGCGGGTCCATGCCAGCTGGTAGGTGCCCAGGCGCAGGGCGGCGCGGACGGCGGGATCTGTCCTCCCGCGGGCGTGGCGGTCGACGAGCCAGTCGCACGCCCGCTGCATCCGGCACGTGCCGTAGACGAGCTCGGTGACGAAGGAGCGGTCGCGCTGGTCGAGGCAGCTCGCACCGAGCAGGGCAGGGACCACGACGTTGGCTCTGCCCCCGGCATCGACGTCGAGCAGGGCACGCAGGGCGAGGCCGCGGGCGGTTGCGGGCGGCCGGGGCGCCGCACCCGGCGTCGACCGGCCTCGGCGGGGGCCGCTCATGGGCCGAGGGCGGTGAGGTGGCGGGCACCGCGGCGCCACGCCTCGGCGTCGAGCGGCGCCCGCCCTGCGGGTTGCACGCTCCGCAGGCGGAGACCTCCGGCGCCGGTCGACACCAGCGTGCCCCCGAGCGAGCCGGGGGGACCGCCGGGAGAAGGGTGCTCGGGGGTGGCGGCGAGGACCAGCAGCCGTTGGCCGGCCGCCGCGGTCCACGCCCGGCCGGCTCTCACCACCCTGGCGAGCTGTTCCGCCGGCTGTTCCCAATCGAGGTGCAGCTCGGCGGGGTGGATCTTGGGGGCGTAGATCGGGCGTCCCGACTGGGGTCGCGCTTCGCCCAAGCCGCCGGCCAGCTGGGTGACGAGGAGGTCCCGGCCGAGCACTGCGAGGCGCCGGCGGAGGTGCGCGGCAGTCTCCTCCGGGCCGATGGCCGTGCGCACCTGCGCGTAGACAGGGCCGGAGTCCAGCTCGGCCTCGACCTCCATGAGGCACACGCCTGTCTCCTCGTCGCCGGCAAGGATGGCTCGCTCCACCGGTGCGGCGCCACGCCAGCGAGGCAGGAGCGAGAAGTGCAGGTTGACCAGCGGCACACCGCCGAGGAGGGGGGCTCGCAGGATCTGTCCGAACGCGACCACCACCCCTAGCTCGACGCCGGCGCCGAGGACGTCGTCCGCCCGGTCGGTGACAGGCAGGCCGGCGGCGAGCGCAGCCTGCTTCACGGGGCTCGGAGACAGCGCCGCCCCTCTGCCCCGCCGCCGGTCGGGGCGGGTCACCACCGCCGCCACGTCGTGGCCGGCGGCGAGGAGGCCAGCGAGCGCCGGCAC
>JAJZJY010000615.1 GCA_021809885.1 Actinomycetes bacterium | reverse complement strand
ATCTGGTGATCCGCGCCGTAGCGGCGCACCGCGCCCACAACCCACGGGTCTTCGGTTCAGTGGCCAGGGGGGAGGACACCTGGCGCAGCGACATCGACCTCCTCGTGACATTCGAGCCGGGATGGACGCTGTCGGATCTGTTCGGAATGCAGGCGGACCTGGAACGCATCTTCGGACCTGGACGGGTCGACCTCCACAGTTCGCCCTGATTCCCCGATCTTGGCTGAAGCCGTACCGATCCGTTGAGGCCGAAACGGAGACCCCAGGGGACACCCGCCGGGGGGCAGTTCGCCCCTGGCGACAGGCCAAAGCCCCGGATCGCCCTCGATGAGGATGCAGAGCGCCTATTGGAAGAGTCCTCCAGGGAAGCCGGGGAGCCAAGCATGACCGTCCCGCCGAGGACGGAAGATGCCAAGATGGCAAGATTGACGGTGACGCTCATCCGAGATGACGGGGGTACTCGATCTCGCCGCCAGCTTCGTCGCCGACGGAAGATCCAGGATCGAATCCAGCCTCGAACGACGGATTGCGTGTGAACGCATCTTCGAGATCGTCGGCGAGCAGGTGAAGCGACTACCTCAAAGCTACAAAGTCGAGCACGGCGATGTCGATTGGTCGAGCATGGTCGGGATGAGGGACCGCATCTCACACGGTTACAGACGCGACCTGAACGAAGAGATTATATGGAAAGCCCTTTCGGTGAGCCTTCCCGAAGTGCGTCGCGAACTAGGTCTCTGACAGCGGAAGCTCGCCTGGTTGCCGGCCCCCGATGTTCTCGACCCGCTGCTCCCGCACGTAGTCAACGGTAGCTGTCCCAGCCGTGGGCGGCCTCGAGGATGTGGCGGTACTGGATCCAGCCTGGGAACTTCCCGACCTCGGCGCTCCGTACCTCGATCGAGCACCCCGGCCGGCCCGGGTCCGACACGCTCCCCCAATGCAGGTTGAGCGGTGCTGGGGTGGCGACATGCTCGAACGGCGACCAGTGCTTGGATGGGATCAGCTTCGAGACGCACAGTTCGACATCGGCTTCGACCGGGCGTCCGACGCTCTGGCCGAGGAACGAGGTGCGGGCGCAGCGGGCCGAGCTCACCAACCGGGGGTCGGCGTCCCCGAGGTCCTCGCCGGGTCTCAGGTACGGCAGATGCCACTGCCCGTCCGGCAGCGCGACGGGCTCGGAGATCTCGACCAGGTCTCGCATCATCTCGGCACAGGCTCGCAACTCGGGTTGGGCTCCCCGCTCGGCGCGCTGTGCGAAGAAGTTGCGGGCCGGCAACGCGAGGGTGAACAGCATGGTGTGCCACTGGAGCGGTTCGAGCAGCCGGTTGAGGACGCTCTTGTGCAGGCGGGGCCGGCCGCGGCTTTCCGTGTCGGCCAGGTACTCGTCGACAGCGGCGGCGGTCAGGTCGTGCACCCGGGCGAACAGGTCCCGAGCCAGCTCCAGGTCGTCGCCGCGCAACTCGTCACCACCGGACATGCCCGGTTGTTCGACCGGCCAGGAGATCGGCCAAGCCGGGTCGTCCCGGTACCGGTCGAGCTGTTTGGCGACCGGGATCGCCCTCGAGCTGGCCGAGCTCCGGGAGGCGAGGCAGTGGGTGTTCCACTCTGCGAGCACGAAACGGTGGGTGCGGATCTCGAAGCTGGCGATCCGGTCCCCGGTGTGCGCCGAGACCGAGTCGGCGATCACCGTGACCGACGGACCGTCGGGGTGCTCCAGGCTCGGCAGGTCCGGTGCCAAGGCGGTGGCGGGTGTCTGTTCAGGCACGGTCGGCTCCTATCCTCGACGGTGCCGTCGTTCGACTACCGGCGCTGGCAGAGACGATGGCGGAGATCTCCGGGCCGGTCAGCTCGTCACGCTCGAGCAGGGCGTCTCGGAGCGCCTCGACGACGTGGCGGCGCTCGGCGATCAACGCCTCGGCTTCCCCCCGGGCGGCCTCGAGCAGCGCTTCGAGCGCTTTGCGGGAAGGCTCGTCGGAGAGGACCTTGGCGACCAGGTCCCTGTTGCCGACCTCGGCGACCGAGATCAGACTGTCGCCCATCCCGTACGCTCCGACCATCGCCGCGGCGGTGCGAGTCGCAGCGGCGAGATCGCCGGCCGCCCCCGAGGAGGTGTCTCCGAGCAGGAGGGCTTCGGCGGCCATGCCGCCCATGGCGATGCGCAGCAGGTTGGCGAGCTCGGGGCGTGACTGGGTGAAGCGCTCCTCGACATCCCCATGCGCCAGCAAGCCGAGGGCGGCCCCCCGTTTGCGGATCGACAGCACGTCCAGGCGGCGCTCGGGGGCGAGCAGGGCGGCGACGGTGGCGTGGCCGGACTCGTGGGTGGCGATCCGGCTACGCTCGGCGTCGCTGTAGGTGACCAGCTGGGTCAGGCCGAGCTCGGTCGACAGGCGGGCGTCGGCCAGGTCCTCGCCGGAGAGGGCGTCGGCGCCTCGGCGCACCGCGTTCATCAGCGCCTCGTCGAGGAGATGCTCGATCATCACCGGCGAGTACCCGGCGGTCGACCCGGCCAGGTCGTCTCGCGCCGTCTCGTCGTCGAGCTCGGCGTCATGCGCTTTGCGGGCGAGGTAGTAGTCGATGATCTGGCGCCTGCCGGCACGTCCGGGCAGGTCGACGGTGATCGTCCGATCGAAGCGCCCCGGGCGGACCAGGGCCGGGTCGAGGTCCGCGGCGCGGTTGGTGGCCCCGACGACCAGCACGTTGGGGGCCTCGTGCACCGGTCGGGCCAGCCGAGCCCATCGGGGCAGATGACGGTTGGCGGCGTCGACGAACGCGACCGCCAGGCGCTCGCCGAAGCTCGGCTGGTCGAAGCTCTGGAGCTGCACGAGCAGCTCGTTGACCACCCCGGCGACCCCCTCGCCCCCGCCGCCGGAGCGCATCCCCGCCCGGGAGCCGCCGATCGCGTCGATCTCCTCGATGAAGCCGATCGCCCCTCCCTCCTTGCGGGCGTAGGCGCGAAGCGCCCGGAAGAAGCTGCGGACCTTGCGGTTGGTCTGGCCGTAGAACATCGACTGGAACGCGGAGGACGACACGAACAGGAACGGCACGCCGGCCTCTGCGACGATCGCCTTCGCCAGGTAGGTCTTGCCGGTCCCCGGCGGCCCCTCGAAGAGGATCGCACGGCGAGAGTTGCCACCCATCGACTCCGCGAAGCGACGGCTCTGGCGGAACAGCTCGAGGCTGCGGCGGACCTCGTCGACGACGGTGTCCGCCCCGACCACGTCGTCGAAGCCGATGGCGATGTCCTCGGGGCGGAACAAGATGTGCGGGGAGCGCCCGGCGCCGATCAGGGGGATGACCAGGATGACGCCGAGGGCGCCGATGAGGATGATCGAGGGCAGGTAGTCGATCGTCTTGGGCGGCAGGTGGACGCTGAAAGGCCAAGAGAGCGTGGAGCGGGCCGCGACGGCGTGCCCGGCGAGGACCTGGCCGAGCCCGATGCAGTCCCGGATCAGGAACGGCAGGGCGATCACCAACACGACCACGACCATGTGGCGGCGCCGGCGGGCCCGGGAGCGCCGGCGGGCGAGAGTGATGTCGTCAACGAGGGGCGGCTCGGGGCGGCTCATGCCACCTGGTGTGTGCTCGGCCCCGGATCGGTGCGAGCCGGGGCGTGCTGCCGCCCCTGTAGGGGGGTGTGAGAACCCAGCCGAGAGTCCCCGCAGGAGTCCCCTCAGGAGGTCGGTGGGCACCGGAAGCTCGTCCCCGTCCCC
>JAJZJY010000614.1 GCA_021809885.1 Actinomycetes bacterium | reverse complement strand
CGACAAGTGCATGACGGAGGGTAAGAACAGGCGCGGTGGCGGCTGTCTGCTCTCGCTGCTTACCTTCGGACTCCTGCCGGCCAGATGACTCGAACCTCGCGGGCGCGCTCGTGCGCGCAGAGGAGTCTCGCGACATGGTGAAGAGCACGGTGCCGGTGTTCATTAGCTTCGACTACGACCACGATGACGACCTCAAGACGCTGCTCGTTGGCCAGGCAAAGAACGAGGACACGCCGTTTTTCATCGAGGACTGGTCGATCAAGGCCGCCTCACCCGACTGGAAGGATGAGGCAAGGAGGCGGATTCGACGGGCGGCTCAAGTCATCGTTATCTGTGGTCAGCACACCGATACGGCAACTGGCGTCAATGCCGAAATTCGGATCGCTCGCGACGAGGTGAAGCCGTACTTCCTCCTGGCTGGGAGAGCCGACGGCGGCAACAGACGCCCGGTGGCCGCTCTTGAGGGCGACAAGCTCTACAAGTGGACGTGGGACAACCTCAAGAGGCTCATCGCGGGTAGCCGATAGGGACCCAGAGGCACACCAACAGCATGCCGACGACACCAACCCCGACGACCAGAGTGTTCA
Source organism: Actinomycetes bacterium (assembly GCA_021809885.1). Classification (GTDB taxonomy): domain Bacteria; phylum Actinomycetota; class Acidimicrobiia; order Acidimicrobiales; family Palsa-688; genus JAKAQB01. The sequence continues at coordinate 3,121 of JAJZJY010000614.1, read as the reverse complement.
TCAGCTTCGACTACGACCACGATGACGACCTCCGGGTGATATTGCTGGGGCAAGCGAAACACAAGGGTGCGCCCTTCTCCTTCGAGGACTGGTCGATCAAACAGGAAACGAGGGGATGGAGGGATGATGCGCGGAAGCGAATCAAGCGTTCAAACGTGAGAAAACATCGAGACGATGTGTACCGGCAGGTCGCGACCCTGGTGGGCGAAAATATGGTGATACCGCTGGTGAGGCGTCCAGACAGTGGAGGCTAGTCGAGCGCCGAGCGATGACACCGGCACGGTCCTTGAGCTGTACAAGACCGCGGTCGAGATGGCTGACCGCGTCTCGGCGAGGCGTGCAGGCGCTAATAGTTTCTTCGTCACGCTGAACACGGCGTTGGCCGCCGTCGTGAGTATCGTGAGCGCGGCTCGCAAGCCACCGCCCCACGGCAATCTTCCCTCTTTTGATGCGTTTGGCCTTGTGTGTGCCGCGATTGCTGGAATCGTTCTGTCGTTCGTCTGGTGGGCCCTCCTCCGCTACTACCGCCGTCTGAGTAAGGCAAAGTGGGACGTGATCAATCGAATGGAAGAGCGACTCCCAGCGAGCCCCTTTACGGATGAGTGGAAGGGACTGCACCCAGGGGAGTCGTCGTTGGGGAAGGAGCCAGCGATCGACTCGTGGCAGCTGTGGAAGCGATTGGCCAGGTGGCGGCAGCGGACAAAGCATCGAGAGGCGACGGTCGTGGAACAGGTCGTCCCGTTCGTCTTCATGCTGATCTACCTGGCGGTCGGCTTGCGGGTGATCGTCCAGTGACCTATCTCAAGCACCTTGCGGATGAGATTCGCCAGGCTGTGCCTACGGACGTGATGCCAGACGAAGAGACCGACGATCTCTTCGTCCTGTACGCCGTGCTCCTTCTCGCTAAGGGCGGGGGGGTGACCAGGGAGGATGTCCACAACGCCTGGGTCGCTTGGATGCTAGCGAGGGGAGGGGAACACGACTCGCTCGTCCCCTTCTCGGAGCTTGACGCGGAGACGCAGGCCGAAGACTCGCCATTCGTGCGTGCTATCCGTGAGGTTGCAGAGAGAGAAGGGGGTGCTTGACCAGCTGACCGGCGGCCTGGACCATGGGGGGGAGGGGAGACTGACCCCGGGCCGGCACGACGTGGTCCCGAGGGTTGTCCGCACGCTGTGCATTGAGTCCGGCCAGCCGGTTGATGTGGGTCCTGGGCGGCTGCGGGCATGTGCCCTGAACGGGTTCTGACGGGATGGCCGACTGTCAGGCCACCTGCTCCCCGGCAAGCACCTCGGCCTGCTCGATGACGAGCGCCACGGCAGCCTCCTGCTTGTCGGGGGGGTAGTGGTACTTGGTGAGCAAGCGGCGGATCTTGCTGCGCAGCAGAGCCCGGACCTGCTCCTTCTTGTCCCAGTCGACGCTGGTGTTGGCCCGGACGACCTCAACGAGTTCTTGGGCGATGCGCTTGAGCACTTCGTCGCCGAGCTTGAGGACTGCGGAGTCGTTCTGGTGGACCGCGTCGTAGAACGCCAGCTCATCGTCCCGCAGCCCGAGCGTCGCGCCTCGGTTCTGTTCTGCTCGGAGTGCCTTTGCCAGCTCGACGAGCTCAGCGATGACCTCAGCTGCGGTGAGCGACCGGTTGGTGTAGGCGCGCATCGCCCGCTCCAGCATCTCGGAGAACTTGCGCTCTGCGACGACGTTGTGCCTGGCGACCGAACGGACCTCGCTGGCGAGCAGGCGGCGGAGCAGCTCGACCTGGAGGTTCGGATGCGGGCTCGTGGCGAAGCGGCGGGCGAAGCCGTCGTCGATCAGGGCAAGGTCGGGCTGTGCCATCCCGGCCGCCGCGTAGATGTCGATGACCCCGGAGGCCGCGACCGCGTCGGAGACGACCTGACGCAGTGCCGTTTCGAGTTCGACGTCGTCGCCGGGTGCCCGGGTGGCATCGGTGAGAGCCCGCCGCAGCTCGACGGCGACCGCCTGGAAGAACGCCACGTCGTTTCTGAAGCGGGCAGCATCAGGGGAGGAGACCGCCAGGGCAAAGGCCTGACGGGCCCGGCGCTCCTGGCGCAGGAAACGCTCGGGCAGCTCCTCTTCTGTGCCGCCGAGGAGGTGGTCGAGCGCGGCCATGATCGCCTCGATCCGGGCGCGGTCGGAGCGGGACTCCAAAGCCTCCCGCCATGGGCACCCGAAGAGCAGTTCGTTGCAGACCTCGTGGGCCTCTTCGAGGACCGAGAGCGCCTCGTCGAGCGGCGCACCGACCTCCTGGCGGGCTCGGTCCCGGTCGGTGTAGTCGGCCAGTGCTGAGCGCAAGTGTTCAGCGATGCCGATGTAGTCGACCACGAGCCCTCCAGGCTTGTCCCGGAAGGTGCGGTTCACTCGGGCGATCGCCTGCATGAGCCCCGCACCGCGCATCGGCTTGTCGACGTAGATGGTATGCAGCGATGGCGAGTCGAAGCCCGTCAGCCACATGTCGCGCACGATCACGAGCTCGAGGGGGTCGGTCGGGTCCTTTGCCCGCTCCTTCAGCGCCCGCAGCCGGGCCTTGTCGCGCACATGGGCGTTCAGCTCGGGGCCATCTGAGGCCGAGCCGGTGATCACGACCTTGATGAGGCCGCTCGCGTCGCCCTCGGCGTGCCAGTCGGGCCGGAGGCGCACCAGCTCGTCGTAGAGCTCGACGCAGATTCGCCGGCTCATGCAGACGATCAGCCCCTTGCCGACCTGGGCCGAGCGACGGGCCTCCCAGTGAGCAACGAGGTCGGCCGCGACCTGGCCGATCCGGGCCTTGGCCCCGACGATCGCCTCGACTCTGGCCCAGCGGGTCTTCAGGCGTTCCCGGTCGTCGGTCTCTGCGCGCTCGGTGACAGCCTCGAAGCTCTCGTCGAGCTCGGCTCTCACGTGTTCGGGCAGCTCGACCTTGGCGAGGCGTGCCTCGTAGAAGACCTTGACGGTCGCTCCGTCGTCGACAGCCTGGGTGAGGTCGTAGACGTCGATGTACTCGCCGAAGATCGCCCGGGTGTCGCGGTCCGCGGTCTCGATCGGCGTACCGGTGAAGCCCATGAAGCTGGCGTTCGGCAGCGCGTCACGGAGGTTGCGGGCAAGGCCGTCGAGCAGGTCGTACTGAGTG
>JAJZJY010000613.1 GCA_021809885.1 Actinomycetes bacterium | reverse complement strand
ATCTCCGATACCCGCTCGCCGACCAGCGAGAGAAGCCTCTCGTGGTCGATCTCGCCGAACGACTGCATCACTTACTACCCGCCTCGAAGACCTCGCGGCGGCGCTGTGGGCGCAGGCGAGAGGAGCGCTGTGCGCTGAAGCAGCTGTCGACCTGCTGATCGAGCATGGCAGCTGGCTGCGGCGCCAGGACTTCGTCTGTCGGTTCGTGACCATGGTCGACCCCGCGCCGGACGCCACGGCGATGGCGTTCGTGGACTGGCCGGCGGCGGTCGACGGGCTCGACGCAGGACAGCTGCCATGCTCGTCGAGCGAGCGTCAGTTGCTGCAGCTGGCAGCGAGCATCGCCGTCGGCATCCCCGTCGACCTTCGTGATGCCGTGTCGGGGCTCGACGCCACCAACGCGACGCTCGTCGCGCGGGCCGTACTGCACGCAACGGGGCATCACCGGGCGAACCTGGCAACGGGCCGATGACAGAACTCTCGGTCACCATCACTCGGCGGCTGCACCCGCTCGAAGGTCAGACCTTGCGTGTCCTCGGCAGACTCCAGCGGCACGGGCACGAGGAGCTGCTCCTCGTGCTCCAAGACGGCAGCAAGTCGTTCATCCCGGCGAGCTGGACGGACCTCGACGGCACCGACCATGCGAGCTCGCCGGCGCCGACTGAGACGCTCGGGACGCTCGCCGACCTCCTGGCCGCCTCCAGGCTGGCGCGTGCAGGGATCACCGGCGTCGAGAAGGCCCAGGAGCAGGCTGCACGGAAGCCACCGACCAAGGGGGACGACCGTGCAACCTGCGCAGCTGAGCCTGCTGGCGGACCAGCTCCCGACGCCAATGCCCGTGGTGTTGGCGGAACTGCCCGAAACAGACGTCGGCGAGGCGATCAGCCTCCTCGGCGCCCTCATCGCCAAGGCCTCGACGAGTACTTCGGCCGAGACGGCGAGCGGAGCGGAGGTGAACGGTGATGAGTGAGCTGCACAAGGTGACGACCTCGCAGCTGCGTCGTCCGGCGGTCGTCTACGTCCGCCAGTCGAGCCCCACCCAGATCGAGCGCAACGCCGAGTCCACAGCGCGCCAGTACGCGCTGGTGGGCCGTGCCGTCGAGCTCGGCTGGCCGAAGAGCGCCGTGCGGGTGATCGACGACGACCTCGGCGTGAGCGGGACGTCGGTGACGGGACGCTCGGGGTTCGCCGGCCTGGCCGCCCAAGTCGGCCTGGGCGAGGTTGGGATCGTGCTCGCCTTGGAGGTCTCCCGCCTGGCCCGCAACAACTCGGACTGGTACAAGCTGCTCGACCTCGCCGGCATGACCGACACCCTCATCGCCGACGGCGACGGCGTCTACCACCCGGCGCTGTTCAACGACCGGCTGCTGCTCGGCATGAAGGGGGCCATGTCGGAGGCCGAGATCCACATCCTGCGGACCCGGCTGCACGGCGGGATCCGCAACAAGGCGCAACGGGGCGAGTTGCGCACCGCGCTGCCGGTGGGCCTGTGCTGGGGCGAGCGCGGGATCATGCTGCACCCCGATGAGGCCGTCCGCGGGATCATCGCCGCGATGTTCGAGCAGCTCCCGCTGCAAGGGTCGGCACGGGGGGTGTGGCTGTGGCTCAAGGACCAGGGCCTCAAGTTCCCCATGGCGCACCACGGCTATCTCCGGGGCGACGAGGAGCTCACGTGGGTGGAACCCACCTACACCGCGGTCCACGGCATCCTCACCCACCCTGCCTACGCTGGCGCATACATGTTCGGCAGGACGCAGACCCAGCGCTACGTCGACGAGAGCGGCGAAGTGAGGACACGGCTGCGGCGACTCCCAGAAGCGGAGTGGCAGGTGTTCATCAAGGACCACCACGAGGGGTACATCGACTGGGAGACCTACGAGGCGAACCAGGCGATCATCGACGCCAACACCCGACCGAGAGCGCACGAGCCCGGCACGGGAGCGATCCGAGAGGGCTGCGCGCTGCTGCAGGGACTTGCCACCTGCGGGGTCTGCGGGCGCAAGCTGTTCGTCTACTACGACGGGCCGACCAAGTCGACGCCCGGCTACTACTGCGCCACCGGAAGAGTGACAAACGGCCGGGGCACCTACCACATGCGCATTGGTGGCCTCGTGATCCAACGGGCCGTCACCGAGGCGTTCCTGGCCGCCTTGGAGCCCGCCGCCCTCCAGGCCTGCCTGGCCGCCGCCGAGCAGCTGGAGGAGACCCACGACGCCGCCCTCGACCAGTGGCGGCGCGAGGTCGAGCGAGCCCGCTACAGCGCGGGAAAGGCCGAGCGCCGCTATCGGGCGGTCGACCCCGAGAACCGCCTCGTCGCCCGTGGGCTCGAGACCGCTTGGGAGGCCGCCCTCCAAGAGCTCGCCCAGACCGAGGCGGAGCTCACTCGTCGAGAGGCGGCGCGACCGAAGGCCCTCTCGGCCGACGAGCGGACCGCCATCCTCGCCCTCGGCGACGATCTGGGTGCCGTCTTCGACGCGCCGACCACCACGGACAAGGACCGCAAACAGCTGCTGCACACCCTGCTCGACGAGGTGAACGTGACCGTCTGCCGGGACCGAAGCGGTGGCCGGGCGGACCTCGCGCTGCGCTGGAAGGGCGGCGCCACGAGCGAGCTTTCGGTGGACCTGAAGCGACGGCCGCCGTCGATCCGCACCGACGAGGACACCGTCGAGCTCGTCCGGCGCCTGGCGGTGTACTACCCCGATGCCACAATCGCAGGCATCTTGAGCCGCCAGCACCGCCGAACCGCCCGGGGCTTGTCCTTCACGGGAAGCCGAGTCCAGTCGTTGCGGCACTACTACGGCATCGCGTGCCACTCGCCGTCCGACGACCCACACGAGGGCGAGTTGCTCACGATCGCGGATGCCGCCAAAGAGCTGGGCCTGGCACCTTCCACGTTGCACCGCTGGCTCGGCGACGGCTTCATCGGGGGCGAGCAGGTCACACCAGGAGCGCCGTGGCGGATCCGGCTCACCTCCGAGCTGCGAGCGCTCTTCGTCGACGACGCCCCGCCCGGCTGGCTCGCCATGCTCGAGGCGACCCTCGCCTACAAGGTGTCCCGCCAGACGATCATGCAGCGTGTAAAGCGCGGAGAGCTCCATGCTGTGCACGTCCGGACCGGACGGAGAAAAGGCCTGCGTATCGAACCTCCTGCACCCCAGAACCAGCTGTTCGCGCCATGACAATGAACGAAAGGAGCAGTGTGTCGATGAGTCCAAGAAGTTCCGAATGTCGGCCTCGAAGACAAACGTCTTGCCTTCAATGAAGCCGATCCTGATCCTCTCCATGGCATCGGTCGCCGACCGCCTCGGGCGGAACCCGAAGCTGCAGGGCAAGAAGTCCGACTCGAAGATTGGCTCGAGGACGATCTTCGCTGCCTGCTGGCACACCCTGTCCTTCACCGTAGGGATCCCGAGCGGGCGTTTGGACCCGTCGGGTTTCGGGATCTCCACCCGGCGCACAGGCGACGGGCGGTAGATGCCTGACCGGAGGCTCTGCTGGAGCTCTGCGATCATTCGCCCGACCCCATAAGCCTCCACCACCGCCAGGGTCACACCATCGACCCCGGCAGCACCACGGTTCGCTCGGACCCGCTCCCACGCCTCCCACAGAACGTCACTTCTGTAGATGCGGTCGTACAGGGCGTGGAAACGCCGACCCGAAGACTGCTTGGCCGCAGCCCATAGCCGGTTCTGGAGTTGTCGCACTT
>JAJZJY010000612.1 GCA_021809885.1 Actinomycetes bacterium | reverse complement strand
GTGGCGGCGCCGGCGCCGGCCGGTGGTCGGGTCGGTGCCGAAGCTCACCCAGCCGTGCCAGCGGCCGGCGTCGTCGCGGTAGATGGACGAGCGACCGTCGGGGCCCTTGCCGGTCATCGCTCAGGACGCCCGCTCGACCGAGGTGGCGAGCAGGGCAGCGACACTGGCGGCCGTCACCCAGCGGCGCCGGCCGAGACGGACGCTGGCAAGGGCCCCGTCGCCGAGCAGCTCGAAGACCCGGCTGCGGCCCACACCGGCTGCGGCGGCCGCCTCGTCGATGCTCAGATGCGTTGAGGGCCCCTTGCGGGCGGGGTCGGGCGGGGTGGCGAGACGGACAGCAAGGGCGTCGAGGGCGGCGGCGGGGTCTTCCATGCCACCAGGTGTGTGCCGGGGTGCGAACCGGTTCGCCGGTGACCGGTCAGTGGCTACCACTTGGCTACCGCCGGCCCTCGCCGGGCACCCTCCCGCCCCGGCCGCAGTGGTCCTGACCAGGGCTTTCGCGTGCCCCCGGCAGGACTCGAACCTGCGACCCGCCGCTTAGAAGGCGGCCGCTCTGTCCAGCTGAGCTACGGGGGCCCGCGGGGCCAACAGTCGGGAGGATAGCGGGTCCCCTCACAGCGATACTCTCGACGCAACTGGCCGCTCAGCGGACGCCGGGGGCTGGTAACCGCGCACGCGAACAGGCCTGACGTGAGAGTTGCCGCCGCGGTGGGGGCGAGGCGCACCACCGCCGGTCTCGATCGTCGCGGAGGGACGGTCCCCTGGCCTTCTCTCGAGTCGCGGTTGCTCCGGGTATCCTCCTGCGACGAACCTATCCGGGGCCGCTCACAGGCCATCTGGTTGTCTTGGCCGGGCGAGCACCGACGGGCCAGGTGGCCTGCCGATCAGCTCGCCAACAGGTCGTGGGCGCCGTTGTCCGCGCTCGGGTGGCGGAGCTTCGACAGCGCCGTCCGTTCGATCTGCCGGATCCTCTCCCGCGTGAGGTTGAGCGCGCTGCCCACCTCCTCCAGCGTACGGGGGTCCCCGCGATCGAGGCCGTACCGCAGCCGCAGGATCTGCTTCTCGCGCTCGTCGAGCGGGGCGAGCAGCTTGTCGATCTCGCTCGCCAGCATCCCCTGGGCGACCACGTCGAACGGGGTCGGCGCCGACAGGTCAGCGACGATGTCCGCCAACTCGGTGTCCCCCTCGTTGCCGATGGGCGTCTCCAGGGAAACCGGCTCCGCCCCGTACTGGAGGAGCTCGGTGACCTGTTCCTCCGGCATCTGCATGACCTCGGCCAGCTCGGCCGAGCTCGGGAGGCGGCCCAGTTCCCCCTCCATCTGCCCGCGGACACGCAGGAGTCGACGGATCTGGTCGCCGGCGTGGACAGGCAGGCGGATCGTCCGGGAACTGTTGTCGATGCCCCGACCGATGGCCTGGCGAATCCACCAGGTGGCATAGGTGGAGAACTTGAACCCCTTGCGCCAGTCGAACTTCTCGACGGCGTGGATGAGCCCGAGGTTGCCCTCCTGGATGAGATCGAGCAGCGGCATGTCAGCCGATTGGTACTTCTTGGCGATGGAGACGACGAGACGCAGGTTGGCGTTGACGAACGCCTCCGTGGCGACGTCCGCCGCGCGCATCGCACGGCGAAGCTGCCGCGCCTTGGCCGCGGGGACCCGGCCCGGTGTTGCCAGCTCCGCCCGTGCCGCCCTCCCGGCCTCGATCGCCTGCGCCAGCGTGACCTCGTCGTCCTTGGTCAGCAGGGGGTACTTGCCGATCCCGTCCAGGTACAGCCGGACCAGATCCTGCTCACTGCTCTCGGAAATCGCCTTGGCCATCGCACTCCTCGTCACTCGGCACCCCTCTACCCGGCAACCTCCCCGCCCAACACACCTTCGGGGGCGAACCGGAACTGTGCAAGACTGCATGGTCCTTGGTGGCCGTAGCTCAGCTGGTTAGAGCGCCAGGTTGTGGTCCTGGAAGTCGGGGGTTCGAGTCCCCTCGGCCACCCCAACCCACCCCACCCACGAAGGTTCGCCTTCGCCGCCGGATCGTCCTACCCATCCCCGGGTACGATGGCCCGCTCATGCGCCTCTAGCTCAACGGCAGAGCAACGGACTCTTAATCCGCAGGTTCTGGGTTCGAATCCCAGGGGGCGCACGACGACGTCGCAGGTCAGAGCCCTTGGTAGTGGGACTGGGAAGCTGGTTGACCACCAAGTTGACCACCAAGCGGTGCTCAGGAGGTCCCGACGACCGGCCAGAGGGCGCCGGCGATGGCGGCGGCCACCACCGCTCGGCTGCTCGAGCGGGTCCTGACGTAGACGTCTGAGGTGACCCGCTCGGAGGAGTGGCCGAGCGCCTCCGAGATGAGCTTCATGGGCACGCCCTGGTCGAACAGGACCGAGCCGGTCGTCTTGCGCAACTCGTGGGTGCGCCACTACCCCAGGCCGGCGCGCTGGGTGATGCCGGAGAGGTGGTGGCGGAGGTTGTCGGGATCGACGGGAGTGCCGAGTGGCGTCGTGAACACGAGGCCAGCCTCGTCCTGGTGCTGCTGGCGGACCTCGACGGCCGGCTCGTCTCCGGCGAGGTCGACGTAGTTCCAGCGCAGGCCGAGCAGCTCCCCGCGGCGCAGCCCCAAGACGACGGCGGCGAGGAAAGCCGGCCGGAGCCGCTCGCCGTGGAGGGCTCGGATGAAGGCGCCGACCTCGGCGGAGGTCATGGCCCGCTCTCGCCGTACACCACCTTGGGAGCGTCGGCGAGCTGGGTGACGTTGCGGAACACCAACTCTTCCTGCGCGGCCCGGCGCAGCGCCTGGCTCAACACCTTGCGGGCGCTGTCCTGGGTGGCCCCGCTCAGGCCACGGTGCTCCATGGCGCGCATCATCTCGATGACGTGCCCCGGGCAACACGACCGTCTGCCACCACTCCAGGTAATGCCCCACCGCCTTGCGTTCGTCGGTCACGAACCGGCCTCGGTCCTGGTCGACGTGGGCGGGGCGCAGCTTGTCGATGACCTCGGCCCTGGTGTGGCGTAGAGAAACTTCCGGCGGCGCTTCCCGGCGGACACCGAGGTCGATGCTCGCCTCCCACCGCCCGTCCGGCCGCTTGCGGATGCCACCCTCACCGTGACCACGGTGGGCGCTCACCGGCCCGTCATCCTCCCGGAGCCCCTGCTCGCAGCGGCGCTCTCCCCGAGGACCTCGATCCGGGTGCACAGCTCCGCCAGCTCGGCGAGGAGCGGATCGGGCCTGGGCTCACAACCGTGGCGGTCCCGATGGGCGGCCTGTCGGTGGGCGGCTGAGCAGTAGCGGGGCGCCGGGCCCCGCCGAGAGGGTGTGTGGAAGCTTGCCCGGCACCAGGCGCAGGTGCCCGTCCGGTCCGCGCTCACCGGATGCACATATTCGTCACGTAACTTGTCACGCTCGAGGCGGGCGAGCGGGCTCGCGTCGAGCCGGCGGCGGTGACGTGGGGGTCGACATCGGATGGCGACGATCTCGCCATGGTGGCGTCGGGGCAGGTCAGGCACGTGGCCATCGGCTCGCCATCGGGTGTCGACAGCATCGGCACACACAGCTGGGCGCCCCGGTGGGCGCCTATCGTCTCGTGCCGATGCCCGAAGTGCATGCGTACGTGTCGGCCCGGGACAAGGCGCTCATCGAGGCGTTGCCGCCTCAGGTGACGGTCGCCTCGATCCTGCGGGAGGCTCTCGCCGGCCTCCCGGCCTGCCC
>JAJZJY010000611.1 GCA_021809885.1 Actinomycetes bacterium | reverse complement strand
GGGCGGCGCCGAGGCCGGCGACGACGGCGGCGACGGCGGCGGCGGTGGCCTCCGGCGAGTGGGCGAACATGCGGCGGCGGTCCTCCACGTTGGGGCACGAGACGTTGGCCTCGACGGCGACAACGGCGGGGCTGAGCACAGCGGCGACGGCCTCGCCGGCCCGGCGGTAGGCCTCGGCGGTCGTCCCCCACACGCTCACCACCACCGTTGCCCCGGAGGCCTCCAGGGCGGGCAGGTCCGCCTCCGCCCAGGCCGCCACCCCAGGGCCCTGCAGCCCGACGCTGTTGAGCATGCCCGCCCGCAGGGCCACCAGGCGGGGCGCCGGGTTGCCGGCCCACGCGTCGGCGGCGAGCGACTTGACCACCACGGCACCGAGCGAGGCGAGCTCGAGGTAGGGAGCCAGCTCGGTGCCGTGGCCGGACGTGCCCGACGCCGTCATCACCGGGTTGGCGAGGGCGACGCTGCCCACCCGGACGCGCAGGTCGGGCCGGGGGCGGGTCGGGACGAGCAGCGCCCTCATCCGGGCAGGGTCAGCTGGTCGGCGGCGTGGTACTCCTGCAGGCTGCGCACGGCCAGGCCGTGAGAGGCCCGGTCGGCTATCCCGGCGGCGGCGGCCCTGGCGGCGGCGAGCGTCGTGACGCATGCGACCCGGTGGCGGGTGGCGGCCCTGCGGATGTGGGCGCCGTCGGCGCGCGGCCCCCTGCCCTCGGGTGTGTTGACGACGAGGTCCACCTCGCCCGATGCCAGCAGGGCGACGGCATCCTCCCCCACCCCGTCCGCCGACACCCCGTCCTCCCCCACCTTCCTCACGTCGACGGCGACGGGGACGCCGCTGTCGCGGAGGTGGGCGGCGGTCCCGGCGGTGGCCGCCAGGCGGAACCCGAGCTGCGCGAACCGGCGGGCGACCTCGACGCCGGCCGCCTTGTCGCGGTCGGCGAGGGTGAGGAACACGCAGCCCTCGGTCGGCAGGGTCATGCCGGCCGCCGCCTGGGACTTGGCGAACGCCCAGCCGAAGGTGGTGTCGATGCCCATCACCTCGCCGGTGGAGCGCATCTCCGGGCCGATCAGCGCGTCCGCCTCCGGGAAGCGGGCGAAGGGCAGGACGGCCTCCTTCACGCTCACATGGCCTCCGGCGCTCGGGGCTACGAGCAGGCCTTCAGCCCGCAGCCCGGCGAGGGTGGCGCCGGCTGTGACCCGGGCGGCGACCTTGGCCAGCGGCACACCGGTCGCCTTGGCGACGAACGGCACCGTCCGGCTCGCCCTCGGGTTGGCCTCGATGACGTGGACGACGGGGCCGGAGCCGGGGTAGCGCTTCACGGCGTACTGGACGTTGAGGGGCCCGACCACGCCGAGGGCGCCGGCGATGGCGCGGGTGTGTCCCTCGATCTCGGCGACGACGGCCGGCTCGAGGGTTGGGGGCGGGATGACGCAGGCGCTGTCGCCGGAGTGGACGCCCGCCTCCTCGACATGCTCCAACACCCCGCCGACGAGGACCTCGCCTGCCCCGTCGCGGATGGCGTCGACGTCGACCTCCACGGCGTCCTCGAGGAACCGGTCGATCAGCACGGGGCGGGAGGCGGGCAGCCCGCCCTCGCGGGTGAGCGACGCCAGCGAGGTCATCGCTTCCCGCAGGGCGCCGTCGTCGTAGACGATCTCCATCGCCCGGCCACCGAGGACGTAGCTCGGGCGCAGCAGGGCGGGGTAGCCGACCCGGTGGGCGACGGCGATGGCCTCCTCGGTGGTGGTCGCAGTGCCCCCCGCCGGCTGCGGGATGCCGAGGCGGCGGCACAGGGCATTCCAGCGTTCCCGGTCCTCGGCGAGGTCGATGGCGTCTGGCGGCGTTCCGAGCACGAGCCCCGGGGCAAGCTGGTTGGCGAGCTTGAGCGGCGTCTGGCCGCCGAGGCCGACGACCACCCCGACGACCTCGCCGGCCGCCGACTCCGCATCCAGGACGTCGCTGACGTTCTCGAAGGTCACAGGCTCGAAGTACAGCCGGTCGCTGGTGTCGTAGTCGGTGGACACCGTCTCGGGGTTGCAGTTGACCATGACCGTGTCGAACCCGGCGTCGTGGAGGGCGAAGCTCGCCTGCACGCAGCAGTAGTCGAACTCGACGCCCTGGCCGATCCGGTTGGGCCCCGAGCCGAGGATCACGATCCGGGGCCGGCCGCCCGGCTCGACCTCGTCGGTGTCCTCGTAGGTCGAGTAGTGGTAGGGCGTGCGGGCGTCGAACTCGGCGGCGCAGGTGTCCACCGTCTTCATCGTCGCCGCCACCCCGGCGGCGAGGCGGGCGGCGCGGACGTCGGCCTCGGGGCACGACCACAGCCACGCCAGCTGAGCGTCGCCGAAGCCGAGGCGCTTCGCACGCCGCCAGTCGGCCCGCGACAGGCCGCCGGGGCCGGGGAAGCCGCTCAGGCGGGCCCGCTCGTCCACGATGTCCTGCAGCTGGTCGAGGAACCACGGGTCGACGCCGGTGGCGGCGTGGAGCCGCCCGACGCCGATCCCCCGCCGGAGGGCGGCCTCGAGGTGGAAGGGCCGGTCGGGTGTGGGCACCGACGCCCGCCGGACGAGCTCGTCGTCGTCCCAGGTGTCGGTGAGCGACTCGCCGTCGTCGCAGTTGAGGCCGAGGCGCCCCCGCTCGAGCGACCGCATCGCCTTCTGCATGGCCTCGGGGAACGTGCGTCCGATGGCCATGGCCTCCCCCACCGACTGCATGCGGGTCCCGAGCACGTCGGGGACGCCAGGGAACTTCTCGAACGCCCACCGGGGCGCCTTGACCACGACGTAGTCGATTGTCGGCTCGAAGCTCGCCGGCGTCTTGCCGGTGATGTCGTTGGGGATCTCGTCGAGGGTGTAGCCGACGGCGAGGCGGGCGGCGATCTTGGCGATCGGGAACCCGGTCGCCTTGGAGGCGAGGGCGCTCGAGCGGCTGACGCGCGGGTTCATCTCGATGACGACCATGTCGCCGTCGGCGGGGTTGACGGCGAACTGGATGTTGGACCCGCCCGTCTCGACGCCGATGCGGCGGATGCAGGCGAAGGAGGCGTCCCGCATCCGCTGGTACTCGACGTCGGAGAGCGTCTGGGCGGGGGCGACGGTGACCGAGTCACCGGTGTGGACGCCCATCGGGTCGAGGTTCTCGATGGAGCACACGACGACGCAGTTGTCGGCGCGGTCCCGCATGACCTCGAGCTCGAACTCCTTCCAGCCGGCGATGGACCGCTCGACGAGGATCTCGCCGACGGGGCTGGCGTCGATCCCGATCTTGGCGATGTGCTCGAGGTCGTCGGCGTCGTAGGCGACGCCGGTCCCCGCCCCGCCGAGGATGTAGGAGGGCCGCACGATGATCGGGTAGCCGATCTCCTCGCCGATGCTGACCGCCTCGGCGACGCTGTAGGCGAACCCCGACTCGGGGACGGCCAAGCCGATCTCCACCATCGCCGCCTTGAACCGGTCACGGTTCTCGGCCGTGGCGATGGCCTCGGCGTCGGCACCGATCATCTCGACGCCGTAGCGTCCGAGGACGCCGCTGTCGTGCAGCTCGATGGCCAGGTTGAGCGCGGTCTGGCCGCCGAGGGTGGGCAGCACGGCGTCGGGGCGCTCCCGGGCGATGATCGCCTCGAGCACCTCGGCGGTGAGCGGCTCCAGGTAGGTGCGGTCGGCGAGCTCGGGATCGGTCATGATCGTCGCCGGGTTGGAGTTGGCGAGCACGACTCGGTAGCCCTC
>JAJZJY010000610.1 GCA_021809885.1 Actinomycetes bacterium | reverse complement strand
TGGACTTCTGCAGCTCCACGTCGCTGTCGCTGTACCCGCCCGCCTGGACGCGCTTGTAATGGTTGTAGACGGCGACCGACAGGATCATCTTGGCCCGCTCCTGGCCGATCACGTAGTCGTTCAGGAACTCGAAGATCTCCTTCGGCTTGGGCAGCTCGTCGAAGTGGACCTCGGAACTCTCGGAGAGCTCCTCCTCGATGATGTCGTTGCAGAGGTCTATGCACTCGTCGCAGATGTAGACGCCCGGACCGGCGATCAGCTTCTTCACCTGCTTCTGCGACTTGCCGCAGAAGGAGCACTTGACCAGGTCGCTCGGCTCCCCGAACTTCGCCATCCCGCTCCCCTCCGCCTCGATCAGCCGACGCCGGCAGCCTGTGGGACCCCGGCGAGCTCCCGGGTCGTGATGACCTCGTCGATGAGACCGTAACGCATGGCCTCGTCGGCGCTCATGATGAAGTCACGATCAGTGTCGGCGGCAACCTTCTCCACCGACTGGCCGCTGTCGGCGGCGAGCATCTGGTTGAGCAGGTCCCGCATCCGCAGGATCTCCTTCGCCTGGATCTCGATGTCGGCGGCCTGACCGGCCGCCCCTCCGTAGGGCTGGTGGATCAGGATGCGGGCGTGGGGCAGGGCGAAGCGCTTGCCCTTGGTGCCGCCCGCCATGATGACGGCTGCCGCCGAGGCCGCCTGGCCGTAGCAGAATGTCGAGATGTCGTTCTTGACGAACTTCATCGTGTCGTAGATGGCGAACAGCGCCGTGATCTCGCCGCCCGGCGAGTTGATGTACAGGCTGATGTCCTTGTCAGCGTTCTTGTACTCGAGGTAGAGCATCTGGGCGCACACGGCGTTGGCCACGTAGTCGTCGATCGGCGTGCCCATGAAGATGATGTTCTCCTCGAGCATCCGCGAGAACAAGTCGTAGCCCCGCTCACCCCGGTTGGTCTGCTCGAAGATGCCCGGGACGTGGTACTGAGCTCGGGGGTTGATCACGCTTCTCCACTCTCCGGGGCGGCGGTCGGGGCTTGCTCTGCGGGTTCGGCCTCGCCCGGAACTTCCGGGCTGAGAAGGGATCTGTCGACGGGCTGTCCGTCTGGATCGACGAGCTCGACGTGCTCGACGAGCCACTCGAGGGCTTTGGACTTCTTCAGGTCCGAGCGTACCGCGGGCATCTGTCCGGCGCGTTGGAGCTTGGAGCGCAGCGCCGCAGGCTTCTGCCCGTATGCCGTCGCCAGGCGCTCGATCTCGGCGTCGACCTCCTCGTCGGTGACGTCGATGCCTTCCGCGTCGGCGACCGAACGCAGGGCAAGATCTGCCTTCACGGCCGGGACGGCCTCGCTGCGCAGGCCGGCGACCACCTGCTGCTCGTCCTGGCCGGTCGCCTGGAGGTACCGGCTGATCGACACCCCTTGGGCCTCGAGGCGGTGGGCGAAGTCATGGGCACGGCGCTCGAGCTCTGCCTGCACGAGCGGCTCCGGCGCGTCGATGTCCACCAGCTCGACGAGCGCCTCGAGCGTACCGTTGCGCCACGCGTACAGACCCTCCACCTTCCTGACCGCCTGCAGGCGCTCACGGATGTCGGCGCGCAACTCCTCCACCGTGTCGAACTCCGATGCCTCGGAGGCCCATTGGTCGCTGGCGGCGGGGAGGATCTTCTCCTTCACGTCCTTCACGAGGACCTGGAGGCTCACAGGCCCGTCCGGCAGCTCCGCGTCGAAGGCGAGGATGTCGCCGGGTTTGGCGCCCCGCAGCCTGTCGTCCAGCTCGGGCAGGACCGACGCGCTGCCGAGCTCGTAGAGGAAGTCGTCGGCCGACAGCCCGGCGACGGGCTCGCCGTCGCGCCTGGCAGCCAGGTCGATCGTCAGGTTGTCGCCGTCCCGGGCAGGGCGGTCGACGGGCGACAGCTCGCCGAAGTTGGCACGCAGGCGGTCGATCTGTGCCTCCACGTCAGCGTCACCCACGAGGGGGCTCGGGACGTTCACCCGCAGCCCCTGGTACCCGGCGAGCTTGAGCTGGGGGCGGACCTCGACGACGGCGTCGAAGGCGACCGGACCGGCGTCCTCGCCGGCGGTGATGTCGATCTCGGGAGGAGCGATCGCGTCGACGCCGTGCTCTTGCAGGGCCTGGGCGTAGTAGTCGGGCAACGAGTCCCGCAGCGCCTCGACCCGACCGGCCCCCGCACCGAGACGGGCTTCGATGATGCGACGGGGCGCCTTGCCGGGCCGGAATCCCGGGATGCGGACCTCCCGGGCGATCTTGCGAAAGGCGGTGTCGAGGCTGCGCTCGAACTCCTCCTCGTCGACCTCGACGGACACCTTGACCTTGTTGCCCTCTAGGGGCTCGACGATCGTCTTCATAGGAGGCCCCGAGTCTACGGCCCAGCCCTCCCGGGACGGCGAGCCGCGGGTTTCCCGAGCCGGCGTAGACTGGGGGCACCGGGGAGTGGCGCAGCGGTAGCGCACCTGCTTTGGGAGCAGGAGGTCGGGGGTTCGAATCCCCCTTCCCCGACGGCACGGCACGCACGGCACAGCGCGGGAGACAAGAGCGGGCGACGGGGATCGAACCCGCGTGTCGGACTTGGAAGGACCGCGCTCTGCCATTGAGCTACGCCCGCGACTCCCACGAGGCTACCCCACGGCCGGTCCATGCAGGCGTTGGCGGAGGAGGGTCCGCCAAGACCGGCGCAGCCGATGCCAGACTTGCCAGATCCCCCGACTCGGCGCCGCCGAGTCGGAGATGAGCCGCCCGCCGGAAGGGGAGCGTGCCGTGCCACCCAAACAGTGGGATCGCCCGCCGGCGATCCGAGCCCCCTGCCATGCGAGGTCGCCAGAAGGTCGGCCCCGGCGTCTCGGGCCGTGACCGCCCCATTCGACCCCATCCTCCTCGCGGCGGCAGGAGGGGTCATCGCCGTCTCAGCCGCGGTCGCCGTCATCCGCCGTCGTGGCCCCGACCGCCGGTTGGAGCTGCTCCACCGCATGACGTGCCAGCTGCTCGAGTCGCACGATCCCCGAGCGGAGCTCATGCTGGTGCTCGCCGAGCTGCGACGGCTGCTGAACGCCGGGGCGACCGAGGTGCTCCTCGTCGAGGGTGACGAGTGGCGGCGGACGGAGCTTGTCGGCACACAGGCCACGGCGCACGAACGCTGCGGGCAAGGGTGGCCTTCCGAGCTGACGTCGCTGCCGCCCGTGCCGGCCCACCTGGACCAGCTCCCCGGGCCCGGGCATCGGTGGGCAGATGTGCGGGACCGGCTCGGACCGGGCGTCGCCGTCGCCCCCGTGCGCTCCGACGGGGCCGTCATCGGGATGGTCAGCGCGGGCCAGCCGGCCGGACGGACGAGGTTCTCCCCCGCCGATCTGCGCCTGCTCGGTGCTGTGACCAACCAGTTGGCTGCGGTGCTCGACCGCAGCAGGCTGCACCGGCAGCTGCGCCACGACGCGACCCATGACCAGCTGACTGGTCTCCTCAACCGGCTCGGCTTCTCCGAGCAACTCGCAGACCACTGCACACCCGGCGCAGTCCTGCTCATGGACCTCGACGGCTTCAAGGACGTCAACGACGCTCTCGGCCATCGGGAGGGTGACCGGCTCATCATCGAGGCTGCTGCCAGGGTCTCCGGCGGCATTTCACATGGGGCGGTGGCGCGCGTCGACGGCGACGAGTTCGGTGTCCTTCTCCCGGGTGCAGGGCGCCAGGAAGCAGCCCGAGCCGCAGGAGCCGTCCTCTCGGTG
>JAJZJY010000609.1 GCA_021809885.1 Actinomycetes bacterium | reverse complement strand
GCCAGCGCTGGCACCCCGCCGGGGAGCTGGTGACAGTGCTCCCATACCAATGCGGGGTCGCCGCCACGCCGTGCCGCGGCGGCCAAGGTCACGAGGCTCGGCTCGGCCGGCCAGTCCGACGCCGCGGCCAGCGTCCCGCCGGCTGGGTCCGCTTCGACCAGCAGCACGCGCTGGTCTGCGGGCCAGGTGGTCGCCATGCCGAGTGCCAGGGTGGTGACCCCGCAGGAACGGACCGAGCCGAACGCCGTCACCGCCATCTCAGCTCCCCGCCCCGACCTCGACCAGGCTGACCTGGCCAGCGGCCGCCAGCGACGCCACCTCGTCCGCGTCGCCCCTTTTGACCTGGAGGGAGAACACCGTCGGGTTGCTCGAGTCGACCGGCGCTGCGTCGACCGCGAGCACCGTCGCCCCGATCGGGGTCCCGCTGCTCGTGGCGGTCGACGTGGGGCCCCCGCTGGACGACGAGGTGACCGGGACGACCTCCACCCGGTCCCCGGAAGCGAGCTCTGGCGGGTAGGCGCCCGCCTTCAGGCCGACCGCTACCACGTCGAGCCCGGAGCCGACCGGCGGCGCGGAGCCCACCTCCGAGGCCGTCAAGAGCGACCCGGCCACGAGCGTCACCGCGGCCCGCCGGCCCACCACCGTCGACTCCTCGCCCGACAGCACGACGTCTAGCCCGCTCCCCGTCGACACCCGCGCTACCCGCAGGTCGGCCGACGTCACGACTTGGCCGGCCGCGACTGGCTGGGCGAGGACCAGCACCTCCTCCCGGCTCCCGAGGTGCAGCGAGGCGTCGGTGAAAGCCAGCGCGCACCCGAGCACCAACAGCACGCCGACCACGACGAGCGGGAGCTGGCGGTGGCGGCCCGGCCCGCGCGTCCGTGCTGGGCGTGCCTCGCCCCCAGATGCCTGCTGCCCGTTCTTGCGCGCAGCCGCTGCCGCGGTGGTCGCCATCTCGCGCCCTTCTGCTAGGTGCCTCCGCCGGTCGGGGTGTTGATTGCCTGCGACTCGGTCACGGTGACCTGCATCGAGGCCGGTGGTCCTGCCTGTAGCCCGAGGTTCCCGCCGCCCGCCGCACCCGTCGCCGTCCAGGCGACCGACCAGTAGACGGTCGCGGTCACCGTGAAGGTCCCCGGTCCGGGCCACGTGTACGAGCAGTCGGTCGTGGCGCTCGGATCTGACGCGCTGTACGGCGTGCCGGGGCCGTCACAGGTCACGCTGTGGCCGTCGCCCATGTGCCACACGACCTTGGTGGGGGTAGCCGTCGCCGTCGTCGTCACCGGCCCGGCCGTGGCCGAGGCGCTGAGCGTCCGCCATTCGCCGGGGTCGATCCACAGCCATGAGGCGACTCCCACCAGCTGCGGACTGCCGTCCGGCGGGGCCATCTCGATCGTCGGCGATCCGAAGCCAAGCTGCTTCGCCGCATGTTGGGCCACCACGACGGGGTTGACCTGGACGACCACGGCCGCGGGTGGTGTCGCACCGGTGACCCAGAACGGCGGCATGGGGTTCAGCACCCCGGGCCCAGCACAGACCGGGAACACCCACTGGCCCGGTTGCGGGCCACCGGCACCCAAGCTCGCAGTGACAGACGGGCCGCCTGCCGTGTAGGTGCAGCCGTAGGGCTGGTTGGGGTTCGGCTTCCCCGGCGGTGGGTTGTCGCTCCCCGCCGTTGCCCACGACGTCTGGGCCGGCGGGGTCCAGTAGGTGTGGCCCGCCTGCACGGTCAGGGTGCCGCCTGAGGCCTGGGCGTTCGTCCAGCCGTACTGGCCTCCGGGGTCGTTCGCCCATGCCGGCGCAGCGCCGATCAGCAGCGAAGCCACGGCGGAACCGCAGACGGCGCCGACGGTCAGGAGCGGGGGGCGCATTTCCCGTCCGTCACGATCTGTTTCGAGACCTTCCAGGTGCCGCCCGACAGGACGAGCGTGGACGTCACACCATCGTTCTCCGGAGGCGTGACAGGTGGGACCGGCTTGCCGGTCGCCTTGTAGACAAGCTCAGCCGTGCTGTAGGCACAGTCGACCACCGTTGCCGAGGTCGTCGACAGCGCCGCGACCTTCGGGTGCAGCGTGAACGTTCCCTGGCCCACCATCCCCTGGCGCTGGTCCGCCAGCAGGTTTGCCTTCACCTGTTGCAGCTCCGGGTCGACCATCGTCGCCGACAGCTTGGGGTCATCGGGGTTCGCGTCGGCCAGCGCGTGCTCGAACGCCGCCCAACCGGCGCGGTAGGCGGCGAGAACGGAAGCAGCACCCGGATCGGGGGTCGACGACGTGGACGAGATGGACGGAGACGTCGAAGACGTCGGCCTTGGGGGGGCGGCTTTCGCCCTCGACGCAGCGCCCCCACCCCCGCAAGCCGCAAGGAGCAACGCCGCCGCTCCGAGGCACCCGCCGGCCAGGGCCACCTGCCGGAACGGAGCGACAGGAGGCCTCGCTTTGCCGCGTCCAGGTCGAGGCATCCGTCGCGTCAGATGGCCATTCGGTCCTTCGACGCTCGTCGTCCTGCGGTGCCCCGCTCGGATATCCTTCATGTGATCGCCTTCACGTGCGCAACAGGTCTCGCAAGCGAAGCCGGTGCCGCCGATCGGCGGGACGACCCGAGGCATGTCACTGGCTAGGACATCCGTGGCGCACGGTGACACCGGCCCACAATGAAGGGTAAATGCCCGTAGGGCCGCAGCGCCTGGTGGTATCACTCGTAGTAGTCCGACTACCAGGCGGGTATTAGGCTTCTCGTATGCGGACCCCGGCGTCCGACCCCGCAGCAGCCCGGCGGGCTGAGCTCGCCGCCTTCATCCGTGCCCGGCGCGCTGATCTGCGTCCTGGAGACCTCGGCCTGAACCCGCTGCCGAGACGGCGCGGCACCCCGGGGCTCCGCCGTGAGGAAGTGGCCGCTGCCGCCGGGGTGAGCCTCACGTGGTACACGTGGCTCGAGCAAGGCCGACCCGCGGACCCGAGCTCACAGGTCATCGACGCCCTCGCCCGGACCCTCCGACTCGACACCGAGTCCCACCGCCACCTTCGTCGCCTCGCCGGGCTCGCCGCCCCCGAGCCCGACCACATGCCTGACGACGTCGGCCCTCAACTCACTCGCCTCCTCGAAGCGATCGAGCCCGCACCAGCTTGCCTGCTCGGCCTACGCTTCGACTTCCTCGCCTGGAACCGTTCATTCGACCGGCTGTGGCTGCCGGGGTCTCTTCCCGCCAATCGGCGCAACCTCATGTGGCTCTACTTCGCACAGGACACCGCCGCGCAGATGAGCGTCGGCCGGGAGGAGCGCGGGCGTCGCCTCCTCGGCCAGTTCCGGGCCGTCGCCGCCGAGCACGCCGGCGACGAGCGCTTCGCCGAGCTCATCGACGCGCTTCACCAGGAAAGCGCGCAGTTCCGCACCTGGTGGTCGCACAATCGCGTCGAGCAAGCACTTACCGGCCAGATCGCCATCCGCCGCCCTCCCGTCGGCGTCATCCGCCTCGACGTCAGCGAGCTCAAAGTGGCATCGCACCCCTCGCTCACCCTGTGCGTCCAAGTTCCGGCTCGGCCAGTTGACGCGCGGAGGTTGGCGCAGCTCATTCGATCTCGCGTCGACCTGGCGGTGCCGATACCCCGTCGGTGACTTCGCTCCTGTAGAGAGGCTCGCCGCGGTTCCAGCATCGCGTCACAGGCGCCACGTACCCTGGACCCGTGACCGAGGCGTCGAGCGATCCAGGCGGAACATTTGTTCGATCCTAC
>JAJZJY010000608.1 GCA_021809885.1 Actinomycetes bacterium | reverse complement strand
CTTGCGATTGCACGCGATCTGGCGACGTGCCTCCGGAACTGGGTGCAACTCGCTTCGGTAATCGACGAGCTGGCTTCGAGCGACGGCTGGCGGTTTACGTTCAAGCACCATGTGAAGCCTCGCGAGTTGAAGCTGATCCGCTCCCGCGGGAGCTTCACGACCCTGCCCCTGGCTGGGGGTATAACGGTCGGAGGAGCGAAGGTCGCGGGCGTGGCGGTACATGACCGTGCCCTCAGTGCTGAGGAGGTCCGGCGTGCCTACGAACTGTCGAAGTCGACGTTCTCGCAGCCGACAAACCTCACCTTCAGCCAGTTCCTCAACGCCGAGGGGGCTGAGTTCAAGATTGATGGCACCCGAAGGGCCGTCTCCCGAGGCGAGTTCATCGATCGCTGCGCCAATCGCCTCGGTGGTGCCCACCCCATGACCGTCCCGGTCACCGCCGATAAGGAGCATTGGGCCGACCCGTACGTTCTCGATCTTTACCGGCTCGAGATCGGCTCGGTTCCTGCGCCCTACGCCGTCCTAATGGAGACCGCGGAACAAATCCGTGACACGTTCGCCTTCCTCGACTCGAAACCGGGCGACGGGTGACCGTCCGCTGGGCAGAACGTCGGCGCCAATGGAAGTCGAGAACTCCGTCGATGGCTGGAACGCGAGCCGAAGCGGCGGTCTTTCATCTCGCCGGATCGATGGCGATGCGGGGCAGATCGTTCAGACGTTCTCGATGCGGATCCGCTTGCGGGTGGCGTTGACGATCTTGCGGATGTGCGACTCGTTCGAGGTGACGATGACCTGGTCGTCGCGGCGGAGAGCGCCCTCGACGACCGCGACGTCGACGACGTCTTCGTGATCGGCCTGGCCGGCTAACTCCCCGACACCGCGCGCCTGGATAGCGGTCATCTCCTCGATGTCGCAGCCGGCCAAGAGACGAGCCAGGCTGGCCTGGCGCGGACCGCCGCGCCAGGCCTCGGCCACCACTGGCGCTGGGACGCTCGGCACTACCTCTTCGGCAATGAAGCCGACATGCAGAGCCCACATGCGCCGGTCGTTGCGGTCGCCGGCGATTAACGCCCCGGTGTCGTAGGTGACCCCGGCCACTAGGCGGACCGCTGAGACGGGGTTCTCCCCAGCAGTTCCCGGGCTCGGGCTAATCCTTCGGCCAGCTCATGTTCAGACAGGGGCCCGTGCTCGGCTTCCCACTCGGCCACGCCCCGCCGTCCCGCTTCCAGCCGCAACCGGTGGAAGGCCGTCTCGGCGATCCACGCGCTGAACGAGGTGCCTGTTGCTTCGGCCGCTGCGTCTATCGCCTTGGCCAGATCGGGCGGGAAGGACACGGACCGCTTGTCTCGCTGAGCCATGCCCTATGGTAGCACAGCTGGTAGGACACTCGACGCAGCATGCCCGACGCAGCCGCGCCCGACAACGCAGCAAGAGAGCTCTGGACAGGTGCCGATTCGGCGCTCGGCGTGAGCACTGGCGGTGGGCGCCAGGACGGCTGGCCTGGCGCCCAGAACGCCAGGTCAGCGGGCTGCGCCGGCGATGTAGGTGGCCACGATGTAGGTGGCGTGCCGGTCCAGGGAGACTCGGGCCCGGTCGTAGCGCATGGTGGTGCGCGGGTCGGCGTGGGAGGCCGCCTCCTGCACGTCGCGTAGCGGGACCCCGGCATCGAGGGCGGCGGTGATGAACGCGTGGCGCAGGGTGTGGGGGCCGATCGGCTTGGTGATCCCGGCCCGGCGGGCGACACGGCGGACGACCCGGGCGGCGCCGTGTCGGTCGAGACGTCGTCCGTCTGCGGTGTTGAAGATCGGCCCGGTAGACCGTTCGCCCACGGCGAGGTCGACGGCCCGGGCGGTGCGCGGCGCCAGGGGAATCGTGACGGTCTTGCCGCCCTTGCGCAGCACCGTCAGGGTCCGATGCCCTCGTTCGACTGCGAGGGCATCGATGTCGGCCCCGATGGCCTCGGAGACCCGCAGCCCGTTGAGTGCCAACAGGGAGACCAGGGCGTGCTCGGCGGCGGGGCCGAGGCCGGCGGCGACGAGCAGGGCACCCACCTCGTTGCGGTCCAGGCCGATGGCGTGGGACTCGTAGTCGATGCGGGGCCGGCGGACATGCACCGCCGGGGAGTGAGTAGCGGCCGACGACCGATTGATCCTTCCCGGACTTCCGAGCTTGCTTCTGACGGCCACCGAAAGATGTCGCAAGCAAGCACGCAAGCGTCTGAGTCTCAACTCCAACCGGGTGGCGTCGATAGCAACCGCCGGCGCCTGTTGGCATTCCGTCTCCGCAATTCATCCCGAGCGTCCGCTTGGGCTTGTCCGTTCGGGGTTGGCTGACCTACTGGGGCGTTCGGGCCCTCGGCTTCGCATTCGCCAGGCCGCAACCTCTTCGCGCGACTTAGCGCTCAAGCTCTTCTGCCGCGCGCGCGACGAGCTGAGCCGCGGCTCGAACTGCCGAGCGCGCCTTGGTGGCCGACACGACGACGACGCCATAGTGGGCTGCGTCCTTCACGTCCAACAGACGGCCCAGCTGGTTGGCGAGGTCGCGACCATCCGGGGTGGCATGAGCAAGCAGCTCGAGGGCGCCGCGGTGGTCCTCACCGCGGTGGCGTTTGCCGAGCCGCGTGCCGCAGAGCGCGTCCGATGCAGCAATGCCGGCGAGCACCGCGAGCCCGGCTGCGACGCTGAGGTATTCCTCACGACTCGGCTCGGCGAGCACTAGCTCGGCGACCTCAAGATAGGCGCGAGCGGTTCGCTGTCGGCCTACCGCTTCGGATCGATTACTCTTCGCGACCCGCATCATGGGCTCACTTCTTCGGATGCTGCAGCAGTGGAAGCGGCTGTTTCATGAGCGAGATGCCGTCTCGGTCAATCTCCTCGAAAAGCGTGGCTCCATTGCGGCGCTGGTTCAGCATTTCGTTGATGGTCAGCTCGATGATCTGAGCCTGATTGCCCGTCCACGAAGGAACGAGCCGACGCAGCCGGTCAAGCTGCTCACGCCAGGCGTCTTCGGCGCCTGGCGTGAGCCAAGGATTGCTCTCTTGGTTCTTCGCGCTGGCATACGCGCCGAAGACTTCCGCGATCACGCCGAGGACGCCGGTCGGTGGCGCGTCGAAGATGGCGAGCGTCTCGCCGCGGCGAATGCCGCGAACGACAAGCAGGTCGATATCGCTGCGCTCGTCGCCGTCGGCGCGGGCAGTGGAACCGAAAAGCCAAGCGGCGACCGGCCGAGGGTTCCAGGAACCGAGCTCGTCTCGCAATCGCTTGATGACCTCGAGGCGCAAGTTGGCCAAGGCGATGGCGATGCCGGCAGCGACGTGCTCCCGATTCAGCTCGTGCACCCGATTTCGGCCCATTTCGGCGGCCCGAATGACGCCCTGCTGGACGAGCCGGCCCAGGCACTTGCGAATTCCGATCTCCGATCCCCGGACTGACAGCTGAGCGATCTCTCCTACGGTCAATGGCCGGCCGGCCGCGGCAAGCACGGCGAGCACAGGACCGTCGAGGGAGGGCGTGATCGAGCGGGTGGGATCGCTGACATCCATCAACTATAGTATAGCTCCCTCTCCTTGAGTATCATTAGCTCTACTAGAGGATACTGCGTCGGCACACGTCGGAGGCTGGCCATCCCAGCCGCCGAACTGGCACTGTCGGCCCCGACGCGCATAGGCGAAGCAAGCAGGCCGCCCGACCGGCCGGTGCCGATCGTCCAGTTCTGCAGCGCCGCCCGTCACGTACGCCTGAGAATCCGGCC
>JAJZJY010000607.1 GCA_021809885.1 Actinomycetes bacterium | reverse complement strand
TCTTGCAGTTGATGCGAGGAACTCCTTGGTCGGTCGATGTCTCCGACCGGGAGGCCACGGTGAATGCCTGCGGCGTAGCCGTGGCGATGCCGCAGGGGCATAGTTGGGCACCTCACCCGCCGATCGGCTCGAGAGTGAACGTGGGAACCATCCCGGCGGCCCCCTCGCCGGTCAGCACCCAACTGACCGAAGGGAAAGCCCGTCGCCGGCTGATGCCGCCGGGATGGGGCGGAGGGTCCGTAGTAGTCCGAGGGCGGGAAAGCCGTCTACATGGCAAAGGGACCCAGCAAGCTCGCAGCGCGCACATTGATCGAGAAGTGCGCCGGTGAATATCGGCGATCCGTGGCCCGACCTCGATGAGGCCGAGCACCGGGTACTCGTGATGCAAGTCAAGCTGCACCAGTGGGCGACCAGTGATCCTGTCCGTCGCTTCGATGATCTGTTCAACCTCGTCTCCGACCCGGCATTCCTCGTTGTGGCGTGGAACAGGGTCAGGGCGAACAAGGGCGCACGCTCAGCAGGTGTCGACGGAGTTGCTCCATCTTCCATCGTGCTCGGCGCCGGGGAGCTCCTCAACAAGCTGCGAGACGATCTCAAGGCTCGCCGGTTCTCCCCGACTCGGGTGCGGGAGACGATGATCCCGAAGGCGAACGGCAAGCTCCGCCGCCTCGGCACCGCGACACGGGCGCCCGGGGATCCCGGAGAAGCGGGGATCGTGCTGCATGTCGACCCGTTTCGTCTCCGCTTCCTTCGCGTACTGGCGGTCTTCGTACAGCTCGATCGGGTCGACCCGCTGGTGCTCGACGATTTCCTCGACGAGGCTGTCGTCGGTGCGCCCAAGGAGATCGTCGGCGTCCCAGCCGTCGACGATCCCGGCTACCGCCCTGAGCCGAGCTTGAAACTGATCGAAGAGGCTCGGCTCGGAGAACAGAAGCGTCCGGGCGTCCGGGCGTCCGGCATCCGAGAAGCGCCCCGCGGGAACATCTCACTATCGTGGCAGCTCTCACTGCGGCCGAAGTGTGTAGCTCGGCGTCCGAGCAGCCGCTGCGGCAGAGGCGCGGCCGGCCGTCGCGCGATCGCGTGTCCCCGCCCAGGCCGCCGATCCACGCCTCGGGCGGCCAAGCTGTACGTCACCGCCAAGCCCACGTCGACGGTGGTCATGTCGCCCCTCACCTTGACCCGGGCCCGGAGCCCAGGCGATGAGCCGGTTGACGCCGGGCAATCGGCAGTACCGGTTCCGAAGGCGCTTCCTGACCGAGGTCACCTCCGTCGGAACGGAAGGGCGATGTGTATCGGCGTCAGGCCGCCTCTCGTGCTATCCTTCACTCCACAACATGTTTCAGTGCGCCGTGAATGGTGTCATACAGTGAATGCTACGCTGCAGTTGGAGCCGGCCGACCTCGATCGCTACCGGGGCGTGTTCGCCAGCGTCCCCGAGCTCACCGTGAACGAAGGAACCGAAGATCGCGTCGCGGCCGGCGACCAGCACCGCCCCCTGACGCTACTGGCGCGCCCGCCCGCCGGGGTCGACCCGACCCTCGCCGCGGAGCGCCTCGCCAGGGATGTTCGCAAAGGCGCAGTGGGCCTCGTCGTCGCCCGTGCGATCCCCTACAAAGAGCGCGACGCCCTCGAAGCCGCCGGTCTGTCGTGGTGTGACGGGCGGGGTGCGCTGCATCTGTCCTGGCCGGGAACGCTCATCCACATCGACCACAGCGGGCGCCGGCGCCTCGCCAACGAAATCGTCGGTGAGGCGGAGCCGCGCCTCGGCCCCGCCGGCATCAGAACCGTACAGGTCCTGCTCGGAGGCACCGCCGACGAGTGGACCGTCAACCGGCTCGCCGACCAGGCGCGCATCTCAGTCGGCCAGGCGCACAATGTCTTCCGGGCCATGGAACAGCACCGACTCGTCCAGACGGTCGGCAAAGGCCCCAAGCAGCGCCGAGTGATCAACGACCGCGGCGCCGCTTTGGACTGGCTCGCCGAAATCGACGGCGCCCGCCGACGACCGCAGGGGGTAGCTACCTACCTTTACGCACGAAGCGAACAGGAAATAGCCCGACGTTTCGCGGACAGAGCATCTGCGGCAGGTGTGATCTACGCGGTCACTGGCGCGGCCGGCAGCCAGCTGCTCGGCGTGCCCGTCCTCAATCGCATCATCGTGACCCAGGTCCGTATCAGTGGTCTGCAACCGGTCGAGGCGCTCGGCCGGTTGGGCCTCGAGCCCCTCGATGCCGACGATGCCGGGCGAGGCATGAACCTCGAGCTTTGGAGCGACATCGGGGAGGTGGGGACGTTCGCGGCGGCACCGATCGACGGCATCGGAGTCGCTCCCCCCGTCCGGGTCTGGCTGGACCTGCTTCGCCAAGGCGGACGCAACCGAGACGCCGCCCAGATCTTCAGGGAGCAGAGTCTTGAACGAACCTGACGGACAGCACGTCGCGGGCTACGACCCCGACCTCGCCGATCGGCTGGCCGCCGAAGCGGCCGACATCGTCCGCGCTCTCGGATTCGCGGCTGCCCATGTCGTGCTCATCGGTGGCCTCGTCCCGGGCCTTTTGGTTCCGGTCCTCGACCCGGGCATCGAACCACACGTCGGGACCGCCGACATCGACCTGTGCCTGAGCGTCGCTCTCGTCGAGGGCGACACCGAGTCCTACGAGCGGATCGAAACCATCCTCAAGGGTCTCGGCTTCGAAGAAGGCGACGTCTCGTTCCGCTGGCTGCGACGCGACGGTATCGGGCTGACCCTCGAGTTCTTCTGCCCAGCCGGTGACCGACGCCCGGCCGGGCGAGTATTCCGCCCCTCCAATGGTGATAACCCGACGGGTAAGCACAACTTCGGCGGCCGCCTCTCTGCTCTCGCCCTCCAAGCTGGCGGACTGCTCACCACCGACGTCGACGTCGTCAGTCGAACCTTCGTCCTCCCCCAGAACAAGGGGACGATCGATACGGAGCTGCGGGTCACCGGGCCTCTGGCCTTTCTCGTGGCCAAGATCGATGCTCTACGCGGACGGGACAAACCAAAAGACGCCTACGACATGGTCTGGCTGATCGAGAGCTGGCCGGGCGGGCCTGCCGCCGCGGCCGCCGGGTTCGCGAAGCGGCCGGCCTATCGCCGACCAGAAGTCGCCGCGGCGCTCGAAGCCATCAGCGACGCCTTCGCCGCCACCGACCGGATCGGTGCCCGCAGCTACGCCCGGTTCGTGGCAGCCGACCCGCGCGACGAGCCGCGACTTGAGCGCCGGGCCGTCGGCGCCGTCGCCGAGTTCATCGGCGCGCTCCCTGACGGCAACTGACCCGCGCCGGTCCGATTGCCTCGCGTTCGGAGGAGAGTCTTCGGAGCCGTATCCCGGCAGGAATCTCCTGGCAGGCCTTGCTCTGTCGTGCACGAGGAGGTCTCATCGCCACGAGAATCGACGGGAGGTGTCGGATGTGGCGAGTGGCGATCTACGGCCGGGAGGCACCAGGGCGGAAGAGCCAAGCCAGGTTGGATCGCCAGGTCGCCAACCTGGCGGGGCAGGTTGCCGCCAGCCGGGCTGGCAGCACGTCGCCACCTACGGGGACCAAGGCTTCGGCGTGGGTAGGCCGGGGCTGTCACGGCTGGTTGCCGAGGCGCCCGGACGGGTCGACCTGGTGGTCGTCGATGAGTACGGGCGGCTTTCTCCGAACCGTCGAGAGCAGAGCGCGCTGGCGGCCCAGTTGGGCGGCGCGGGGGTGCGGGTCGTGGTGGTGCGACCCTCGCCCGGCCGGCGGTTGGC
>JAJZJY010000606.1 GCA_021809885.1 Actinomycetes bacterium | reverse complement strand
TCGTCAGCATCGCGGGTGCCATCGTCGGCTGAGTCGACGAAGTCGCGACGCCGACGCCCCGAGAGGGTGTGGCCCGCCTCGTGAAAGAAGGTGAACCAAAACTGGTCGTCCGACTTGTGTCGGAGGCTGAGCTGGATGAGCGCCCGTGAGCCGATCCAACGAGCAGCGCCGCTCAGGTGAGTCCCCTTCAGTTCGGGCGTCAGCACCACGACGACGCCTGCCTTCGCACAGAGGGCCTGGACACGCATGAACACCTGCGCGAAGGGCTCTTTGCGAGTCATCGGTCGGATCTCGTCAAGACTTTCCCGAAAGCGTTGAGCGTCGAACGGCGACGCCTTGATAGTGGCAGCCTGCGTCTCACCCCAGCGCAACCATGCCGTGACGGCTTCAGGGGACGCCGTGAACGCCGGAGAAGCGCGGTACACGGCGGCGCCGGTCAGGCGGTCGAAGGCGTCGGGGCTGCTGAGGCCGAGCCATGAGAGCAGGTTGGCGAGGGTCGCCGCCTTGGTGGGGCCGCGCTGGATGAGCCGATAGCGGATGAGGTCAGTGACGGGAAAGCGGTCAACCCAGGACGCCTGAGTCTCCAGCTCGGCCTGCGCATGCTGGCGGGCCAGAGTATCGCGATACTGCGTCTCCAGATTCGTCCAGAAGCTCGCCGAGATCCCGAGGGCTCGCTCCAACTGGATGGCCGTCTCGGCAGTGATGGCCGCCTTGCCCTTGATGATCTCGTTGACGGTCTTAAGCGGCCGGCCGAGCCGCTGGGCCAGCTCGGACTGGGTCATGTCGCGGTCCTGGAGAGCCTCAAGGAGGATCTCGCCCGGCGGAACTGCCCAATCCGGCTTCCAGCCGGATTGTGAGCTAGTTGCCATGGTAGTCATCCACCTCCTTGATCCTGATGTTGGTCACCTTGCTGGTGTCGATACCCCCGTCGTCCAGCCGGGGCACGGGGTTGTGGTCCGGCTCGAAGATGAGCCGGTAAGGGCCGCGGAGATCGACGGCGAACTCCCCGGACCGGTTGGCGCTGAGGCCGTGGCAGTTGCCGGGGACCCCGCGCATATCGGCGAGCGTCGAGGCAGCCCGCAGCGATACCAGGCGCCGGCTGAGGACTTTCCACTGCTCGGTCCCGAAGTCCTTGGCGCCACGGCGGTCATCGGAGCATGACTTCTCCAATTTCCGGTTCGCCCACGTGATCTCGATGACGGTTCTCCTTGACACTTTCACCCTAAGGGTGAAGACTACTCTAGTCCAGAGGAGGACATCGTGACTAGTGTGCTCCAGCTCACGCTGAGCAACCCGGCGGCCTTCGAGCCGCTGCCCAGGGGCACGGGTCACTACGTCGCGGCGTTGCAGACCAAGGCGGGCGAGCTGACGGCGCTCCGCGAGGCGTCGATACAGACGTGGGCAGCACTAACCCCGCTGATGGAGGTGCTCGGGCCGAGGACGCCCGGGACCGAGCCTTTCACCCGCAGCCGTATCGAAGGCTGGGCCAAGCGACTAGCGGCGGCGGTCGGCTGCCACACCATCTATCTGGACCGACTGCGGCTGTCGCCCAACCATCCCGCCGATGGCCCCGGCGGATCCGTGCCGGTGCTGACGGCCGTCCACGACGCCGCCCGGCGCCGGGGCATCATCTTCGTTCCCGTGCTGCACCTGTCCGACGTCCCGGCCACCGTCCGTCAGGTGGCCGACTGCGCTGGCCGGGACGGGCAAGGCGTCGCCCTTCGCGTGCCCCTCTTGGGCACCGCCTCCCCCGACGGCCGCACCCTAGCCACGATCGTCAAGGAGGCGCTCGACGAGGTCCAGATCGACATCACGGGCGCCGACCTGCTGCTCGACCTACGCCAGATCCCCGAGGACGCCGAGATCGATGCCGAGGACCTCGTCCCGCTGATCGAAGACCTCGCGGCCGTTGGAGGGTGGCGCAACGTCGTTCTGCTCGGAACCACGATGCCGCGATCGCTCGGCGGGGGCGTCGTCGAGGCGGGGACGGTCGGGCGCCTGCCCCGCAAGGAGTGGCTGCTGTGGCGAGCCATACGTGGCTCGCGCATCTCGCGCGTCCCCACCTACGGCGACTACGCCGTGCAGCATCCCGAACCGCCGCTCGACATGGCCGAAGGCCAGGTTCCCCACGGCATCCGCGCGGCCATTCGCTACACGCACGAGACCGAGACCGTCATCCCCAGAGCCAAGGAGCCGCGGCGCATCGAGGGCCGCGAGCAGTACCGCCAGCTCTGCAGCATCCTCGCCGCTCAGCCTGAGTTCTCCGGGCGCAGCTACTCGTGGGGCGACGGGCAGGTGGCGGACTGCACCGACGGCTCGTGCGAGCCGGGGTGGGAGGACCATTGGCGGGCTGCCGGCACTTCCCACCACCTCCGCTTCGTCGTGGACCAGCTCGCCCAGGTCAGGTGATGGCGAAGCGTTGGGAGGGGATGCGAGCCCGCCTGGCATCGCGTCCGAGCAGGGTCTCGCGGACCACCCGCCTCAGCGAGTCGACGTCGAGGAGCGCCAGCAGCATCTCCCACAATCGGAAGCGACCAGTGCGGGAGTCGGGGACGGTACCGATCCCGCAGAGGGCGGCGTACGCCTCATCGCGCCAGAGCAGACGGACCAGAGCCTCGGGGTCGACATTCTGGTTGTGTTCCGGCTCGCGCAGCGTCGTGAACGACAGCCCTTCGTCGATGAGCTGCACACCCCACCACGGCGGCAGGATCTCCAGGGCCTTCTCAACGTGCCGCTGGGCGAGGACGGCGTGGCACCGATCGAAGACGCGCGTATACGCGTCTGCCTGGCGCGGCAGTCGCTTGAGGGTGTCCCGCTCGGTCTTGATCTCGAAGCCGTCCATGGTCGCACCGATGACGGCGATGTCGGCGCGCTCGCTCGACGGAGGGACCCAGAACTCGAAGACCGCCTCGGCCGAGGCTGGAGCACCGGCGAGGACTTCGGCTCGTAGCGAATGCCGGACTTCGGCCTCCGTCACCATGGCCGATGCCGCCTACGGCCGTCGGCAGAAGTCGAGAGGAGGTATCGGCCAAAGGGTACGGACGGACCCGTCCTGCAGGGAGGGGTTTCGCCGCCTACGATGTCACCAACGAACATGTGTTCGATGATACGAACGGGGTGTGACTCTCATTGAGTCTGTCGGCCGGCGGCGCACATGGCGACGGTAGCCGGGGGACCGACACGGGGCCAACGCTCGGGCGTCTTCGAAGAGCTCCCGTAGGGGGCGTGGACCCTGGACCGCCAGCACCCGGGCTCGGTGCACCTCGTTCTGAGGTCGATTCGGCCCCGCCGTGTCGACAGAGAGACGTTCCCCAAGGGATGGAGTCCCTACGGACCGTATCGCTCAGCCTGGTGGCCCACGAAGCCGTAGGCCTTGACCTGCAACCAAGCACCGAGACACAAAGAACGGGTGGTGGCGCAGCCCGACTCGCCACTAGCCGGCCGAGCACACGCGATATCGATTGATACCGACCCTCGCCAGGCGCAGGAACGGGGGACGACGGGCCGGGCGGGTCATCCGCAACATGGTCTTGGCCACCGTCTCCCGGGACCAGGGAGATCCGCACGAGACCATCGCGGCGTGCACCCTCTCTACCGTGAAGACTGGCTCTCCCCCACCAACGACCAATGCCTCGACGGCTGCGACCACCTCGTCTCGGCAGGTGGGAGCGGCCAGCTTGCGTTCTCCCAGGTAGAAGGGCTCTCCGGGGATCCGCAGCGGTTGGCTTTTGGAGGCACCACCACCACGATTTGCCATGA
>JAJZJY010000605.1 GCA_021809885.1 Actinomycetes bacterium | reverse complement strand
GTAGAACGGGGGCAGCCACCACAGAAGGGGGAAGCATGGACGTCTCCATGACCATCAACGGCTCGGCGCACACCGACACGATCGAGCCGAGGCTCCTGCTGGTCCACTACCTCCGGGATGTGGCCGGCCTCACCGGGACCAACATCGGCTGCGACACCTCATCCTGCGGCGCGTGCACGGTCCTGGTGGACGGGGAGTCCGTCAAGTCCTGCACGATGCTCGCCGCCCAGGCAGACGGTGCGGACATCACCACCATCGAAGGGCTCGCTGACGGGGACCGGATGCACCCGGTCCAGGAGGCCTTCAGGGAGCACCACGGCCTCCAGTGCGGCTACTGCACCCCGGGCATGGTGCTCGCCGCCGTCTCCCTCCTCGAGGAGATCCCCGACCCCACCGAGGCCCAGGTGCGGGAGGGCCTCGAGGGCAACCTGTGCCGCTGCACCGGCTACCACAACATCGTGAAGGCGGTGCTGGCGGCGGCCAAGGCGCCGGCGGGTGCAGGGTCCGCTGGCGCAGGGGCACGGTCGTGACCGCCGTCGGCACGCCCCCCGCCGAAGGCCGTGTCATCGGCTCGCGACTGCGGCGCCGCGAGGACCCGGCCCTGCTCACCGGCGAGGCCCGGTACGTCGCCGACCTCAACGTGCCCGGCGCGCTGCACCTCGCCTTCGTCCGCAGCACCGCAGCGCACGCCCGGATCACCGACATCGACCTGTCGGCTGCCACGGCGATGCCCGGGGTGGTCGCCGCCTACACGGGTGCCGAGTTGAAGGACGACTGGGCGCCGCTGCCGTGCGCGTGGCCGGTGACCGCCGACATGAAGAACCCGCCGCACCTGCCGCTCGCCGTCGGCAAGGCCAACCACGTCGGCGACGCCCTGGCCGTGGTGGTGGCGACGAGCGAGTACCTGGCCCGGGACGCCGCCGATGCGGTGGTCGTCGACTACGAGCCGCTGCCGGCGGTCGTCGACATCGAGGACGCCGCAACCGACCGGGTCGTCGTCCACGAGGACCTCGGCACCAACGTCAGCTACGTCTGGGAGCTGACCCCGGACAAGGACGCCGTCGACACGGCGTTCGCCAGCGCCGCCCACACCGTCTCGGAGCGCTACGTGCAGCAGCGGCTCATCCCCGCAGCCATGGAGCCCCGTGGGGTGGTGGTGGTGCCCCAGCCGTTCGGTGGGGACTACACCGTGTACTCGGCGACGCAGATCCCCCACATCCTGAAGGTGATGCTGGCCCTCACCGCCGGCATCGACGAGACCCACCTGCGGGTCATCGCCCCGTCGGTCGGCGGCGGCTTCGGCTCGAAGCTCGACGTGTACGCCGAGGAGGTCGTCGCCCTCACGCTGGCCCGCAAGCTGCGCCAGCCGGTGCGCTGGGTGGAGGAGCGGATCGAGGCCGCCCAGGCGACGGTCCAGGGCCGGGGCCAGGTGCAGTACATCGAGCTGGCGGCCGACGCCGGCGGCAGGGTCACGGCCGTGCGGGTCCGCCTGGTCGCCGACATGGGCGCCTACCTGCAGCTGGTCACCCCGGGGGTCCCGCTGCTCGGGGCGTTCCTGTACTCCGGCGTCTACGACGTGCCCGCCTACTCGTTCACCTGCACGTCGGTGTTCACCAACAAGACGCCGACGGACGCCTACCGGGGCGCCGGCCGCCCGGAGGCGACGTATGCCATCGAGCGGGCCATGGACTCCCTCGCTGCCGAGGTCGGCGTCGACCCCGCCGAGATCCGGCGGCGCAATTTCATCCCGCCCGACCGGTTCCCCTACAGCTCGGCCGCCGGCCTCGTCTACGACAGCGGCAACTTCGAGGGTGCCCTCGACTCGTCGCTGGCGCTCGTCGGCTACGAGGAGCTGCGGGCGGAGCAGGCCCGCCGGCGCGAGCGCGGCGACCGGGTCCAGCTCGGCATCGGCCTGTCCTCGTACTTCGAGATGTGCGGCCTCGCCCCGTCGCGGGTGCTCGCCTCTCTCAACTACGGCGCCGGCGGGTGGGAGGCGGCGACCGTGCGGGTCCTGCCGACCGGGAAGGTCCAGGTGGTCACCGGGACCTCCCCCCACGGGCAGGGTCACGAGACGTCGTGGTCGATGATCGTCGCCGACCGCCTGGGCATCAGCCCGGACGACGTCGACGTGGCGCACTCGGACACGGCGATAGCGCCGTACGGGATGGACACCTACGGGTCACGGTCGCTGTCGGTGGGTGGCACGGCCGTCTACCTGGCGACCGAACGGGTGCTGGACAAGGCCCGCAAGCTCGCCGCCCACCAGCTGGAGGTCGCCGAGGAGGACCTCGAGTACGCGTCGGGGTCGTTCAGCGTCAGGGGTACTCCGGACAAAGGCGTCCCCCTCGCCGGACTCGCATTCGAGGCGTTCACCGCCCACAACCTGCCGGAGGGGATGGAGCCGAACCTCGAGGCGTCAACCCACTGGGACCCTCCGAACTTCACGTTCCCGTTCGGGACGCACATCGCAGTCGTCGAGGTGGACACCGAGACGGGCGGGGTGCGGCTGGCCCGCTACGTGGCGACCGACGACTGCGGCAACCAGATCAACCCGCTCATCGTCGAGGGGCAGATCCACGGCGGCATCGTCCAGGGGGTCGCCCAGGCGCTGTGGGAGGACGCCGCCTACGACGAGGACGGCAACCTGCAGTCGGCCAGCTTCTTGGACTACCTCGTGCCGTCGGCGGCCGAGGTCCCGAGCTTCGAGACGGCGTGCACCGTGACGCCGAGCCCCACCAACCCCTTGGGGGTGAAGGGGGTCGGCGAGGCCGGGACGATCGGTTCCGCCCCCGCCGTCATGAACGCCGTCGTCGACGCCCTCTCGCCCTACGGCATCCACGACATCACCATGCCGGCCAGCCCCGAACGGGTCTGGCGCGCACTCACCGCCGCCGCGGGCGGCTCGACGAGCACGGAGGCACGCCCGTGATACCTGCACCGTTCGACTACCACCGGGCCGGCAGCGTCGACGAGGCGCTCCGCCTGCTACGGGACGGCGGTGAGGACGCCAAGCTCCTCGCCGGCGGCCACTCCCTGCTGCCGCTCATGAAGCTGCGCCTGGCGGCCCCGCCGCTCCTCGTCGACATCGGCCGGCTCCGGGAGCTGTCGTTCGTGCGCGAGGACGGCGACACGGTGGTCATCGGCGCGCTGACCCGCCATCGCGACGTGGAGACCAATGCGATCGTGCGGGAGCACGCCCCGATCCTCGCCCACGTCGCCGGCCAGGTCGGTGACCCGCAGGTGCGCCACCGCGGCACGATCGGCGGCTCGATCGCCCACGGCGACCCGGCCTCGGACCTGCCGGCGGCGGCGCTCGCCATCGGGGCCACCTTCCGGGTCGTCGGGCCGGGAGGGGAGCGGTCGGTGCCGGCCGGTGAGTTCTTCAGGGGCTTCCTGGAGACGGCGCTGCGGCCCGGCGAGATCCTGACCGAGATCGCCGTACCCAAGGGGGGCGGTGCCGGCTGGTCGTTCCAGAAGTTCAACCGCCGGGCCCAGGACTGGGCCATTGTGGGGGTAGCAGCGCTGGCCGGACCCCACCCCGGGGTAGCCATGATCAACATGGGCCCCGTCCCCCTGCGGGCCACCGCGGTGGAGGAAGCCCTCGCCGGCGGGGCCAGCGCCGCCGAGGCGGCCGATCGGTCTGCAGAGGGGCTCGACCCGCCCGGGGACCTCAACGCCAGCCCCGAGTACCGCAGGCACCTGGCCCAGGTGCTGGTGCGCCGTGCCCTGCAGGAGGCCGGCGTCGCCTAACGCGCCGGGGCCTGGGCCAGCC
>JAJZJY010000604.1 GCA_021809885.1 Actinomycetes bacterium | reverse complement strand
CCGCCAACACGCACACCGGGGCGTACGCCCGCTCCCGGGCGGCGGCGACACCGACCAAGGCGACCGCGTCAGGGTGGGCGCACACCGCGTCCACAGCCCGTCCCAGCTCCCCTGGGTGCGCCCCGAAGATCAGCGGGGCGACCGCCACCACCACATCCGCGCGGGTGAACACCTTGCGCTCCGCCAAGCGCCCCGCAGGCCCGAGGCTGTAAGCCACCAAGGCCAACATCTGCCGCTCCAACAGCCTCGCCGGCACCCTCCGACAGCCACCAGACCCGGCGGCGTCGACATCGGTGAGGACACCCGCCGGGGTGAACCCGGCGACGGTCAGCTCGGCCCGCCAGCAGGCCAACAGATCCTCTGGTGGGGTGTGCCGCTTCGGCTTGCGGGTGTCGCGCGCCGCGGTCTGGCGTGCCTGATAGGTGTCGTAGCCCTTCGACTCCACCGCCGCGGTGATCCCCGCTGAGCGCTTCGAGAACAGCTCGCACGCCCGCTCCGGCACCCCCGCGATCCGCCAATGCCCGAGCCTCCCAGACCGCCCACCGTCGGAGCCGATCGCGTAACCGAGGCAGACCGCCTTGGCCGCCGACGCCACCCTCCCCGCCGCGGTCGCCGCGTGCAACAAGTCGCGCAACACCGCGGTGTCGACCGCCTTCCGGCCCCCCTTTGCCGTCTCCCATCCGGCACGCGTTCGCGATCAGGACATGATCGTGCGGCTCCGAGTCGCGGGCCCTCGAGGCGGCATGACGGGTCCGAGCCCAGACCAAACCATACGTCAGGGTGCAGGTCTGGACTCGCCCCCGCCGGCCGCCACGCGCCGTCATCCACCCGTCGAGATACGCCAAAGTGGCGTCGGTCTCGGCGTCCAAGATGGCGTGCACGTGATCGGCCCGACCCACCACACCGAGCAGCGCCACCGACTTGTGCGCAGCGACGACCAGCTCCAACCCGGGCCGCTTGGCGGCCACCAGCGGCGCACCGCTCACGGGATCGACCGCCCCCCAGGACCGAAGACAGCGTCGTACTCCTCCCCGCTCACCGACCCATCCAAGCCAAGATCAGCGGCGCCGGACCCGCCCCAAACCAGCGGCGTCTCGCCCCTCGACGCGTAGTATTCAAGGGCGCGGACCTCCTGTTCGGTCCCGAGTGACGGAGAGAAGCGTGGCTGACGACAGCGGACGCGACGAGCTGCGACCGCAACTGCGCTCGAACATCTCACCAATCAACCTTGCGTTTTTTGCGATTGAGTCGTAGCCTGGCCGTCATGACTCGGGCCAGCGTTCCCACAAGCGGAGCCTGGATCACCACCGTCGACCATGGCCGAGACGACGAGGTGGTCTTCCCTCCCGAGAATCTCGACCAGCTCCTCGACCTGGCCCGCTTCGTCGAGGGCCACAGCGAACCCGGCCTGCTCCTCGGCCCCGACGGCGAGCAGGTCCCGCTCCCCGCCGAGGTCTACCGCGTCCTGCGCCAAGTGGTCGAGGTCATGCGCCAGGGGCAGGCCACCCTCGTCGCCCCACAAGGACTGCTCCTCACCACCCAGGAGGCAGCCGACTTCCTCGGGGTGAGCCGACCCACCCTTGTAAAGCTCCTCGAAGACGGCGCCATCCCCTTCGACAAGCCCAACCGCCACCGTCGTGTCCGACTCCAAGACATGATCGACTTCCAACATCGCCGACGAGCGGAACGTCGGGCCGCCCTGGATCGCCTGACCGAGGAGGCCGGCGAGCTCGGCCTCTACGACGGATCTCCGAGCGACTACACCACCGCTCTACGAACCGCCCGTCGGCGTCGGGCGCAACCAACCACCAAGGGCTGACCACTTGGCTCGCTACGCGGTCCTTCTCGACGCGTGCGTCCTCGTGCCGATAGCGCTCGCTGACACGCTGCTGCGCATCGCAGAGCGCGACCTCTACCGACCGCTGTGGTCGGCACGGATCTTCACCGAAGCCACCGACGCAGTCTCCGAGATCCATCCAGACGTCCCGCCCGAACACGTCGGGCCCGATTCGTCGCCATGGACCAAGCCTTCGAGGACGCACGCGTCGAGCGGTGGGAAGACATCGAACAGACCGTCACCCTTCCCGACCCCGACGACCGCCACGTCGTGGCCGCTGCCGTGCGCGGGCGAGCCGATGCCATCGTCACCGCGAACGTCCGCGACTACCCGACCGAGGTCGTCGAGCCACTACACATCGAGGTCATCCACCCCGACGACTTCCTCCTCGACCAGCTCGACCTCGCCCCCAGAGTTGTCCTCGACGTCCTACGCGAGCAAGCCGGCCACACCCGGCGTCCCGCTCTCACACCGGTCGATCTCACCGCTCGACTCGCCAGGGCCGGGGCACCCCGGTTCGCCGACGAAGCCAGACGGCTGATTTGACCCCCGCTCCCGCCGGACCGGCCGCACGGCGAATCCTTCGCTTACCCTCGACCCCAATGACCGCGGTCGACATCACCGCCGATCTCAACGACGAGGACGACACCGGCTACGTCTGGACGTTCCTCGACGAGGCACGCGACCCGTCGGTCGTCGTGCCGGGTGCCACCGTCGTGGCCGGCACGCCCGACGCACCGTCGGTCGCCGAGGTCGTCGACCTCGTCACCAAGACGGCCGGCACCGTCGTGCGCCTGCGCATCCTGCCCGGGTCGGTCAGCGACTACGCCGCCGCGGTCCTTCGGGCCACCTCCTCGGCCTGACCACCCAGCAGGGGCGGACCCACCGCCGCCGACAGCACGCGCCGCGCTCCTCGCGCGTGCCGATCAACCGTGACGCGGACTGACCCGTGATGGCCCCTGCCGGCAGGTCCGGTAGAAAAGCCGGTAGAACTCCGGAGACACAAGAGGGGGCCTCCTCGACGGAGACCCCTCCTGACCTGCACTTTCTTGGTGGCGGGGGTTCACGACCATGCCGCGGCGACCGGGTTGCGGACCCTACGAAGCGGCCGGTCATGGCGTCGTGCGTATCCGCTGCATACGCAGGCCGCCTACTCACCGGCGGGCCGAGGGCTGATCGGCACCCCAGGAACGCCTGGGTCTGCCCGTCGGCCTGGATGACGTCTGCCGTGACGGCGGTGCTCGGCGGCAATGGCCGGCCTGGTACCGGAGCTACGACGAGCGCTCCATGGGCAAGTCTCTCGACTGCGGATGCGCTGACGACCGAGGGCAACGATGGCGCCGCGCTCGAGTTCGTCGGCCACCTGAGCCAGGTTGGCGATCGAGAGGGCAGCCTCTGGCCAGGGGTGAGGTCGTCGCCGGACCGCAGCAGGACGACGGAGGGCTCCGCCGCGCCACTTCCGGCGAGCAGTGCACCGAAGTCGGCCTCGGCAGACACGACGACACGACGACACGACGACACGGCGATCGGCGCTGGCACCGGCAAGAATCTCCGCGTCCGAAGAGGCCAGCATGTCGAGATCCGCCACGTGCACGGCATCGTGACCCGCCTCGCGCAAGGCCGTGGCAACAACCGGGGACAGGCAGGCGTCGATCAGCAGTCTCACACCGGCTCGACGACCGGCAGCTCCCGCTCCTGCATCGCCGCCGCCGCGAACGCCAGCGCCTGGTAGACGTCCTCCTCCTCCAGGTACGGGTAGTCCGCCAGGACCTCATCGACCCTGCGCCTCGCGGCCAGCTGGCCGAGCACAGCAGCCACCGTCACCCGGGTGTCACGGATGACCGGCAGGCCTCTCATCTTGTGCGGATCGACCCTGATCCGATCGAAGGCCACGATGCGCTCCTTGCTGGTTGCCGGCTATCCACGGTAGCGCTGGCGACCGT
>JAJZJY010000603.1 GCA_021809885.1 Actinomycetes bacterium | reverse complement strand
TTGTGAGGGGTGGTGACGGACAGGCCGCCGAGGCCGAGCGTGCGCACGGCGCGCACGGCGTCGCCACCCCGGGCGGCCGGCACGGCGAAGGCCACGTACAGCCAGTCGAGCCCGGCGGCGGCGAAGGCGGCATTG
Organism: Actinomycetes bacterium; assembly: GCA_021809885.1. Lineage (GTDB taxonomy): Bacteria > Actinomycetota > Acidimicrobiia > Acidimicrobiales > Palsa-688 > JAKAQB01. The sequence continues at coordinate 3,649 of JAJZJY010000603.1, read as the reverse complement.
TGGATGGCGGGCGACAGGGAGTGGGCGACGGGGTCGCCGATCACCCCGGCGACGCGGGTGGCGGCCGAGAGGGGCCGGTGGCGGCCGGCGGTCACGCCGGCTGGCTCGTCGGCACAGCCCGTCGGCCCGTCAGCACAGCCCGTTGGCTCGGCAGCGAGCGACCAGGGCGTCGAAGCCGGGTAGCGTCGCCGAGAAGCCGAGCTGGCCGGACTTGGACGCCTCGACGAAGTACAGGAGGTTGGTCGTGGGCGGGTGTATCGCCGCTTCGAGCGCCACCTGGCCGGGGTTGCCGATCGGGGTGGGTGGGAGCCCCTTGTGGAGTCGGGTGTTGTACGGGCTCGGCTGCTCCGGGTTGACCTTGGCCGGGTTGAGAGCGGGGTTCTTCTGGCGTAGGGCGTAGATCAGCGTCGAGTCGTCCCCGAGGGTCATCCCGGATCGCAGCCTGTTGTAGATGACGCTGGCGACGTCGGGGAACTGGCTGGTGAGCCTGGCCTCCCCCTGGATGATGGAGGCGACCTCGACGACCTGGTAGGGGGTGAGCTTCAACCTTGCCGCCGCCTGGACGAGGCCCATCGCCTGGGCCCGCTCTGTGAAGGTCTGTACCAGCAGCTCCATGATGCTGGCGGCGGAGTCCGTCCGGGCGATCTGGTAGGTGGCGGGGAACAGGAGCCCTTCCAGGTTGTCGACGTGGGCAGGCTCGAGCGGGGAGCGCACCGATCCGCTGGTGGAGAGGGCGACGAAAGACGCAGCGCTCAGGTGCAGGCCCGGCAGCGCAGCGACCCTGGCCGCTATCTGGTGCAGGGTGAACCCCTCGGGGATGACGAGCCTGTCAACGAGGATCGGGGGCGGCTTGTCCAGGGTGCCGATGGCCTCCGTGTAGGACTCGTTGGTCGGTAGGTGGTAGGTGCCGGCGTAGAAGGGGCCGAGGCCTTCCAGCTCGACGTACCACCGGAACAGGCCGGCACCGTGGATGACGTGGGCCGCCGTGAGGATGCGGCCGATCCGGGCGGTGGACGACCCGCGGGGGATGACGACCGCCACCGCCGGTCCCCGCTTGCCGCCCGGCGCGATCTGCCCGCCCGCCCAGGCGTAGACGGCCCCTGCCGCCGCCACCAGGGCCGCCAGTACGGCGGCGAGCACCACCAGCCCCCGGTGTCGTCCCGGTCGCCGACGGCGGCGGGGACCGACGGGCCTCGGCGCGGCGTGGCGCGGCCGGGAGGTGTAGACGCCGTCGGCGTACCGTGGCGTCGGGGCGATGACCTGGTCGGGGTCGAGGACGGCGCCGGGGTCGGCGTAGGGGTGCGGATCGTCAGCCACCGCTGCGCCCTCCTCCCGCGTCCATGCCGTCCCCGCCCCGCCGCCCGTCGATCCATCCCTGGAGCAGAACGGCGGCAGCGGCGGCGTCGACCACCCCGCGCCGGCGCCGGCCGGGTGTCCCCGCCGCCCTCAACCCGGCGCTGGCGGCCACCGTCGTGAGCCGCTCGTCGGTGGTGTCGACGGGCACCGCCACCGCCTGCCTGAGGCTGTCGACCTCGGTCAGCGCCGCCCGCGCCGCCGCGCCGAGCGCGCCCGACAGCGAACGTGGGAGCCCGACGACGACCCCGACAGCCTCGTATTCAGCCACGAGCCGGCGCAGGGCGCTGCGGTGGGCGAGCGGGTCGCCCGTGCGGTCGATCGCGCTGAGGGGGGTGGCGACGCGCTGGGCGCCGTCGCACACGGCGACGCCGACGCGGCGGGCGCCGAGGTCGACGCCGAGCACACGCCCGCTGCGGGCGATCGTGCCCGTGGCCGATCTCACCGGGCGGTGCCAGCCAGCCTGGCCCGCACGGCTGCCAGGGCCTCGTCCAGGCGGGAGGGGTCGCGGCCGCCGGCCATCGCCTGCTCCGGGTTCTTGCCGCCACCACCGCCGCCCACGAGCTCGGCTGCGCCCGCCACCAGCTCGGGGGCGCCCACCGGGCCGCCCTTGGCGACGAGGGCGACGAGGGCCACCTTCACGCCGTCGGGTGAGCCTCCGAGCACGACGGCCCGCACACCGTCGTGTGCCCGCACCTGGCTGGCCAGCTCGCGCAGCTGGTCGGGGGGCAGGCCGTCGCGGCGTGCCACGACCACGCCGTCGGACCCCGCTGCCGCCAGCTCGCGCGCTGCTCCCGCCAGGGCCGCCTGCTGCGCCGCACGCAGCGCCGCCTCGGCGTCTCGCAGCTCGGCGAGGCGGCGTTGGACGGCTGTCGGCACCTCCTCGGGCGTGGCGCGCAGCAGGTCCGCCGCCTGGCGGAGGCTGTGCTCGAGGCGGCGCAGGCGCCCGAGCGTCGCGGTGCCGGTGGTCGCTTCGACGCGGCGCAGGTTGGACCCGATCGACTCCTGCTTCACTATCTGCAGCGGGCCGATCTGGCCGAGACGCTCGACGTGGGTGCCGCCGCACAACTCGACGGAGCGGGACCCGGCGTGCAGCACGCGGACCCGCGCGCCGTACTTCTCGTCGAAGAAGGCGATGGCGCCCGCCGCGTCGGCCTCCGACCTGCTCATCTCCGTCACCACGACGTCCTCGTCGAGGAGGACCTGTTCGTTGACCAGGTCCTCGATGGCGGAGATCTCCTCGTCGGTCATGGGCGAGTAGTGGGTGAAGTCGAAGCGCAGCCGATCGGGCGCGACCAGCGAACCCTGCTGCTTCACGTGCTCGCCGAGCACGGCGCGCAGCGCCCAGTGCAGCAGGTGGGTGCCGGTGTGGTTGCGGCGGATGGCAGCCCGGCGGCCGGCGTCGATGGACGCCGTGGCCACCTGGCCCGGCCGCACCTGCCCTTCCTCGATCACCGCCCGGTGGCGGATGAGCTCGGGCAGGGCCCGGGTGGTGTCGACGACGCGGGCCCGCCCGGTGTCGGTCTCTATGGCGCCTGTGTCGCCGACCTGGCCGCCCCCCTCGGCGTAGAACGGCGTGGCGTCCAAGATGACCTCCACCTCGCCGTCTCCCGCCTCCAGGACCGCCAGCACCCGCGATGTGCCCGTCGTGTTGTGGTAGCCGATGAACTCGGTTGGCCCGTCCTGCTCGAGGAGGGCCCGGTACGCTCCGAGGCGGTCGGCGGTGGCGAGGGGGGCGTCTTTCCCCCCTCTTCTCGACCGCTCCTGCTGGTCGGCGAGGTGGCGTCGGAACGCGTCCTCGTCGACGGCCCTCCCCCTCTCGGCAACGAGCTCCCGGGTCAGCTCGATGGGGAACCCGAAGGTGTCGTGCAGGCGGAACGCCACCTCCCCGGACAGCGTCGCGTCGTCCTCCGCCAGCTCCGCCTCGAGCATCGACAGACCCGAGCGCAGCGTCGACCGGAATCGCTCCTCCTCCCGGCCGACGACCCCGGCGACGTAGTCGACACCGCGCCGCAGCTCGGGCGCCGCCTGGTCCATGACGTCGGCCACGGCGCGCACCAGGGCAGGCGTCACCGCCCGCTCGACGCCGAGCTGGTAGGCGAAGCGCACGGCCCGCCGGATCAGCCGGCGCAGCACGTAGCCGCGGTCCTCGTTGCTCGGGAAGACCCCGTCGGCAATGAGGAACGCCGTGGAGCGGGCGTGGTCGGCGAGGATCCGCAGGGCGACGTCGACTTCCTCGTCGTCGCCGTAGCGGCGACCGGTGAGGCCCTCGGCCACGGCGATCACGGGGCGGATG
>JAJZJY010000602.1 GCA_021809885.1 Actinomycetes bacterium | reverse complement strand
GCATGTGTCGTCGCCTTCTCATGGTCATTCACGGTTCTCGCTGCTGTTGGCCGACGCACGGCGGAGCGAGCCGGGACGGGAGGCGGGGTGCAGCGGCCGTAGCAGCCGCCGCACCCCGGACCCTCCCGGGTTATCCGTTGTACTGCTTGCAGATCTGCGACGACGCCACAGCGCCGGTGCAGATGGCGGACCACGTATCGGTCCCGGTCTTCACGACGTACTCGTTGATGAGCTTGCCGACGTCCTGCGACACGGTGATGTACTTCTCGCTGAGGAACGCTGTGGGCACGTTGTTCGTGCCGTTGTTGACGGTGGCGGTGATGAGCGCTGCCGGCGGCTTCTGACCCTGGACAGCTGCGTAGGCGAGCTTGGCTGCCGCCTGCGCCTCGTACAGGAATGGCTTAATGACGTCGTCCAACTGCTTGCCCTGGATCAGGTATTGCAAGCCAGCGGTGGTGGGGTTTTGGCCACCGTACACGGCGATGGCACCGGTCCCGGCCCCGGCAGTCAGCTTGGCGTTCTCGATGGCCGTGATCGCGCCTTGAGTGATGCCGTCGTAGAAGCCGAGCACGGCGCGCACCTTGTTGCCGGTGCGCGAAAGGCACTGCTGCATCTCCGTGACAGCGGCCGACTCGGCCCAATTCGGCGTGTAGCTCTCGCAGACGACCTTGACCTTGCCGCTCGAGATCAGCGGGTCCAGGTACTGGTTCTGCCCCTTCAGCATCTGGGTGTTGTAGACGTCACCTTCGTTGCCATACAGGCGGGCGAGGGTCACCGGTGTGGCTCCCAGCGCTCCCGAGGTGACCTGCGAGGCGAAATACTTGCCCTGCAACTGCCCGGCTTCAAGCGGATTGAACTCCACCTGGGCGTACATAGGTCCGTTGATGGGCACGTTCTCGTAGCCGATTACCGGCACCTTGTGCTGAGCGGCAAGGGCAAGGAGCCCACCGCTGAGCGGCGGATTGGCGGCGACCACGACGAGGGCCTTCGCTCCGGCCGCGATGGCGGCCTGTGCCTGGGACTGCTGCGTCGCCTGGTTGCCGTTCGCGTTCACGAACTTAACCTGGAGCTTCGGGTCGAGCTTCTGCAACGCCGTCTTGAAGTCCGGCCCATCCTGCTGGATGTAGCGGCTCGGCACGGTGTCGGGGATCATGTAGTAGACGACTCCCGAGGGTTGCGACCCGGTGGCCGCACCCGCGGCGCTCGACGTCGACGAGGCCGACGACGAGCACGCCGCCAGGACCAACGATCCCGCCAAGGCGGATGCGATTGCAGCAGACAGGCGCACTCGCCTCCTGTGATGTCTGCTGGCCGGTTCGGCGATGCAATTCTCGACTTGGCTCATGGCCACCCTCCCCATGTTTGTTCCGGACCCGGTGCACCGCGGTGCACCGGTGTCGCGGCGCTCTACTTCGATGGTCGCTCCACAGCCGGCGCTCGTGTCCAAGCCGTCTGCGACGCGGTCGTCTCCTGCCCCCATCCCGCCCCATTACCGCCTTGGTCCTCCACCCGTCGGCATGACGAGTTTCGCTGTCGGCTATCGAGGTCGGCGCCCGGCGGTCAGCCCTCGACGCGCGGCAGCGGCTCCTACGGCGACCTCCCCGGAAATTCCGGCTTCCGGACGATGCACCACACCCCGCTCACCGGCTCTGTGGTCCGGTTTTCGAACCGGTGCGGGATCGACGAATCGAAGGACATGGAGTCGCCCGCGTGCAGTTCGGTCTGCTCGAAGGCCAGCCTCACGTGCAGGGTCCCTTGGAGGACATAGAAGTACTCGTTGTCGTCGTGGCGCACGAGCTGCCGAGTCGTACTCGACGCCGATCCCGGCGGGTAGGTCGCCAGGATGAAGCTCATGCCGTCGTGAACCTCGCTCGTGAGTAGCGACCACTGCACGCCGCCTTCGAGCGTGATCCGCTCGCGCTCTCCGGCGCGCACGACCTGCCGTTCGATGGGCGTCCCGCAGGGCGCTGCATCATTTCGGCGCTTTCCGTCGCTCGAACCGGGAGGCTGTATGTCGACGACGCCGGCGGGACCGGCGACTTCGAGCTCGGCGGCGAACAGGTTGTCGAGCGATAGCCCCAGCGCTCGACCGATGTCGAGGAGCGTACGGACCGAGGGACGCGTCCTTCCGGTCTCGATCTGCGCGATGAGCCCGGCCGAAACGTGCGCGGCCGCTGCGACCTGCCGTTGGGTCATGCCACACGTGGTCCGCGCTCGCTTGAGGGCGCGGGCGACGTCCTCGAACGTGTCGGGCGCCCCCGAGTCGCCATCGGCGCCGGGCGCTTCTCCATCCTGCGCTTCCGGCGCCGTCGCCGTGGCGCGGACCGAGACCCCGGAGCCCGAACGCCCAGTCGCCCGGGTACGCCCGCCAGGCTGGGTCCGGTCGGTCCGTGTCGTGCTCGCACCTGCGTCCGCTCCGCTAAGCCGCGACACCCGCGCCACTGCTCGCTTGGCGAGCACCTTCGGCCCTGTGTCCGGCACCCCGGCCCGCTTCAGCGGTGCCTCGCTTGGCGCTTCGGCGGCAGCTCCCCGGTCAATGGCTGCTTTGGCGCCGGCAGCCCGAGCAGAGACGCTGGCTCCACGGCGCGAGGTCTGGCTACCTGTCGTCGGGTCGTCGGTTCTACGCGCCACGACGCGCACTTCTTCCCTGGTTACCCGTGAACGCAGTTACCCACCCCGGCGACGTCGGGGTCTCCTGGTCACTGCGACCAGGCCTGCCTTCTTCCGCCAACGAGTCAGAACGGGTCGCATCCGGCAACACCACTCCCCCTCGGAGACTGGTACCCACCACATAGATCGCTGAGCAGATCATCGAGATCGTGGCCTTCACCTGTCATCGACATTGGGGTCTGGGTCGGGCTCGCCAGCGGCCCTTCGCCCGGCTCCCTCGCGTGCCGGGCGAATGCACGCCGGCACTCATCACCACGTCGCTTAGCTTCGCTATTACGAATGGTGCCCGTCTAAGCGCTGCTGCTTAGTTGACCTAAGCACACTGGGATCTTATGAAGGGGCCAGCGTCGTGTCAAGGGGTCGTTCCGGCTGCCGATCCACCTTCCGCCAGACGGCACGCTAGGACGGTCCGCGACCGCGCTCGGAGGAAGGCAAACCGGCGTCTCCGCGCCGTTGTCCTCGAGGAGCGCTCGCCGGCTAGCATTCACGCGCAGCTGGCGATCGAACTGACCAGGCGAGCCCCGTAGAGGTGGGGGCGGCGCTGGAGAGCAAGCAGACCGAGGTGGCGATCTCCTTTTTGACGCGATCGACCACCAGGCCGGGTGGGCTGTGTGGTCGCCTGGTCAGCCCAGTGACGCGACCGTCGTACGGGGCTGGTCGAGGGCTGACTTGGTGTGAGAGCCCGCGCGCATAATGAACAGGCTTTCTAACCTGGGGTGACGCGCGAACCAGACCATCCTCCGGTCGTGGTGGTGGCCCCGAGATGATCGGGGTGCTTCTCCAACCACTAGACGACCGAGTGGAGGCGCCCCCATCATGCACGTGTTGGACCCCGAAGTGAAGGACATCGTCTGGAAGGTGATCGAGCCGCTGATCGCCGCCCCTGTCGACACACACCCCTCGGCCGGTATTGCCGGCGCAAGTGGGACCGGGACTGTTCAGAACGACGCCAATGCGGAGCGGATGCGATCACCGACGCAGGCACCGAACCGGTGTTCTGTCGGGGATCGTCGTGTCCTGGCTTGCCTTCTGCGGTCAGCCGGGCTGCGGTCCGGTTCGTCGTCGCCGGTAGCGTGGACCGTTCGTTGCTTCCTTGGTAGGGGTGTGCCGTTGGGGCT
>JAJZJY010000601.1 GCA_021809885.1 Actinomycetes bacterium | reverse complement strand
GGTCAGCTCGGCGTAGCCCAGGTAGAACCCGACGCCGAGGGCAGCAGCCTCGTCGAACAGCACCTTGGTCGCCGGCCCCGGCATCTCGGTCTCGAACCAGTGGTCCGCCGCCTCCAGGGGCTCGACCCACCAGCGGGGGAAGAAGGTGGTGAGGGCGAGCTCCGGGAAGACCACCAGCTGCGCGCCGCGCGTGCGGGCGGCGCGCAGCAGCGCCAGCAGCCGCTGGACGACGTCCTCGCGGGCCTCGTCGCGCGCTATCGGCCCGAGCTGGGCGGCCGCCACGACAAGGCGGCGGTCGCCGCTCATGACAAGGCGGCGGTCGCCGCTCATGACAGGGCGGCGGTCGCCGCTCACGACCAACCCTGGTCGGCGAGGCGCGCCAAGACGTGGAGCAAGACGTTGGCCCCCGCCTCGATGTGCTCGGGCGTCGTGAGCTCGGCCGGGTTGTGGCTCACCCCGCCGACGCTCGGGACGAAGATCATGCCCGCCGGGCAGACCCGGGCGAGCATCTGGGCGTCGTGGCCGGCGCCCGATGGCATGCGCCGCACGCTGTAGCCGAGGGACCCCGCCGTCGACTCCACCACTTGGACGACGCGGGGGTCGAACTCGACCGGTTCGAAGCGGGCCAGGTGGCGGCGGCTGCAGCGCACGCCCTCGTCCAGGGCGATGCGGTCCAACTCGGCACCGAGCAGCCGCTCGGCTTCCGCCAGGCGCGCCTCGTCTGTGTTGCGGAGGTCGACGGTGAGGGTGGCCCGCCCGGCGACGACGTTGACGAGATCGGGGAAGAGGTCGAGCTTGCCGACCGTCGCCACCTGGTCGCCGCCCATGCCGGCGGCGAGCTGGCGGGCGTACACGGCGACGCGGGCGGCGGCGAGACCGGCGTCGTGGCGGTAGGCGAGCGGGGTGGTGCCGGCGTGGTTGGACTGGCCGGCGATGGCGACCTCCTGCCAGGAGATGCCCTGCACGCCGGTGACGACCCCGATCGTCTCGCCGTGGCGTTCGAGCACCGGTCCCTGCTCGATGTGCAGCTCCACGTAGGCGTGCGGGGCCTGCCCCGGGCAGGGCAGCGAGCCGAGGTAGCCGATGCGTGCCAGCTCGTCGCCGAGGCGGGCGCCGTCGATGCCGACGATGTCGTAGGCCTCCTCGACGGGAAGGCCGCCGGCGTACACGAGGCTGCCGAGCATGTCGGGAGCGAAGCGGGACCCCTCCTCGTCCGTGAAGAACGCCACCGCCAGGGGCCGGCGGGGGACGACGCCGGCGGCGCTGAGCGTCTCGACGACCTCGAGGCCGGCGAGCACGCCGAGGTTGCCGTCGTAGATGCCGCCGGTGGCGACGGTGTCGACGTGCGACCCGCACATGACCGCCGCCCCGGCCTCCTGCCCGGGAAGGGTGGCCACGACGTTGCCGATCTCGTCGACGGCGACCTGCATGCCGAGGTCGCGCATCCACGTGGTCACGAGATCCCGGCCACTGCGATCGGCGTCGGTGAGGGCCAGCCGCGCACAGCCGCCGTCGCCTGTCGACCCGACCTCCCCGAGCTCCCGGAGGCGGCGCAGGAGGCGGTCGCCGTCGATGCGCAGCTCGCCGACCTGCGGTCCCCTGGTCATGCCCCAAACCTGCCGCTCGCTTGACGTCTTGTCAAGACGCCCGCCGAGATGTGTGGACGGTTCGTACAATGCCCCGTACCATCTCGGGGCGTGGCCCGCGTGCGGGTGGACTTCACGGTCGAGCCGTTCGTGGAGGGGCGCCTCGGCCCTCACGTCGAGGCCGCCCTCGACGTACTGCGGGAGGCGGGCCACGCGCCGGACGTCGGCCCCTTTGGCAATGCGGTGGAGGGCGACGCCGCCCGGTTGTTGCCGGCCGTCGCCCGGGCCATAGCGGCATCGTTCGACGCTGGCGCGTCCGGCGTCGACCTGGCGGTGCGGGCGGTGCCCGGAGCAGTGAAGGCCGACGCCGAGCAGTTCCTCACGGCCGTGCGGCCCGTGGCCAACGCCCTCGGGGCGCGCGTCGTGGAGGCGGGGCGGATGTCGCCGGTGGCGGTCCCGCTCGTCTGGCGGGGCGAGGTCGTCGGTGGGCTCGAGCGGCCCGAGCCCGGGGACCTCCGCAACGGCCTGACGGCGCTGGTGGCCCAGATCGAAGGTGAGCTGGGCGGCTCCCTGGCCGGCCTCGACCGGGTGGGCAAGCAGCGGGCCGTCCGACTGCTCGACGAGCGCGGCGCCTTCGCAGTCCGCAACGCCGTCGAGGAGGTGGCCGACGCGATGGGCGTCAGCCGGGTCACGGTGTACAACTACCTCAACGCCACCCGCTCGGCCGGCTGAGGTCCGGTCCCGGTCAGAGCCGGGAGAACAGGCGTTGTGCCGCCTCGGCCGCTCTGGCCCTCACCTCGTCGGCGTCCACGCGTGTCGGCCGCCCGCCGGAGAGGACCTGCTGGTCGCCCACCCAGGCGTCGCAGGCCCGGATCCCCGGGGTGAACGCCGCCGACCAGGGGTCGTCGACGCGCCCGTAGCTCCAGCGCACCCGGTCGCCGCGCGCCTCGGGCACGAGGTCCCACCCGGCCTCGACCCAGGCCCAGGCGTCGGCCGGCGTGGCAAGGACGTCGTCCTCGCGGGCCCTCACGTAGGCGACCCGCATCTCGTCGAGCATGTCGGCGCCGATGCCGTCAGTGCCGAGGACGACCTTGCCCGGCCAGGAGCGGGGGCGGGCGTAGCCGACGGCGTTGTTCATGTTGGAACGCGGGTTGTGGGCGAGCGTCCCCGGCAGGGGCCGGTCCAGGTGCACGGCGTGGACGAGCAGCCAGTCGTCACGGGCGAAGCGCTCCAGGCGCGCCCCGGCGGCGGCGTCGACGACACCCTCGGCCACGTGGATGTGCACGCCGACGCCATGGCGGCGGGCGAGGTCGGCGGCCTCCTCGAGGGTGGCGTCGGAGCAGGTGAACGCAGCGTGGACGCCGACCATCCCCCGGCCGCCGGCGGCGAGGAACCGCTCGTTCTCCGCCAGGCCGCGCCGGGCGCCGTCGGGCCCGTGGCGGTCGGTCACGCCGTAGGCGAGGACCGACCGGACCCCGACCGCTGCGCACGCGTCCGCTATCACATCGAGGCTGCCCTCGATGGCCGAGGGGCTCTCGTGGTGGTCGACGACGGCGGTGGTGCCGCACTCGAGAGCCTCGAGGGCCCCGAGCATCGCCGACCACCTGATGGTGTCCAGGTCGAGGGCGACGTCGAGGCGCCACCAGACCTGCTCCAGGATCTGCAGGAAGTTCGTCGGGGTCGCCGGCGGTGCCGGCATCCCCCGGGCGAGAGCGGAGTAGAGGTGGTGGTGGCCGCAGACCAGCCCCGGAGTGGTGTCCCCCATGCAGCAACCGTGGCCGACGGTGGACGTGTTGTCAACGGCGGCGATCTAATGTGCGCCGGTGACCGACTGGGTGATCGAGGGTGGGGCAGTGGCGACCGTCGACGGCGACGGTCACGAGCACGCCCAGGGGCACGTGGTGGTGGCCGGCGGCCGTGTCGCCGCTGTGGGCCCCGGCGGCGCCCGGCCCGACGCCGTCCCCCCCGGGGCCCGGCGGCTCGACGCCTCGGGATGCCTCGTCACCCCCGGGCTGGTCAACACCCACCACCACTTCTCGCAGTGGGCGACGCGGGGCATGGCTGCCGACGCCACCCTCTTCGGCTGGCTGCAGGCCCTCTACCCCGTCTGGGCCCTCGTCGACGAGGACGTCCAGCACGCCGCCGCCCTCGGCTCGCTGGCCGCCCTCGTCTCCAGCGGGTGCACCACGACGATGGACCACACCTACGT
>JAJZJY010000600.1 GCA_021809885.1 Actinomycetes bacterium | reverse complement strand
CAGCCGGGCGGGCGGGCCGGCCGGCGGGTCGACGAGCTCCGGCGCTTGCGTCAAGGCGCTCTCGGCCGCGCTGGCCGCCGAGAGTGCCGGCGCTGGCGCCCAGCGCTCGCTCTCGGGCGCCCAGAGCACCCTCAACCGGACCATGGCGCAGGCCAGGGCGGCGGCCAGGTCGTCCGGCCCGGCTGTCATCGCGGCAACGATCGCAGCCGACCGGGCGACGATCGACACCGCCGAGGTCGGCCTCGCCCAGGCCCGGGCGGCGCTGGCGGCTGCGACCCTCCGCTCGCCGGTCGCCGGCACCGTGGTAGCGGTTCCGTTCGCCGCCGGCGAGCACATCGGGACGAGCGCCGCCGCGGCTGACAAGGTGATGGTCGTCGGCGCCGGATCCCAGGTTGCGCTCGCAGCGGTCAGCGACACCGAGGTCGGCGCCGTCCACCCCGGTGAGGTGGCGAGCGTGGCCCCTGACGCGTCGAGCGGCGCGTTCGGCGGTGTCGTCGAGTCGGTCGGGATGCTTGCCACGACGGCCAGCAACGGGACGGTCACCTACCCGGTGACCGTGTCGATCACCGGCACCTCGCATCTGCCGATCGGCTCGGTCGCCCAGGTGACCATCACCGTCGCGCACGCCGGCTCGGGCGTCGCCGTGCCGACCTCGGCGGTGCGGACGCGCGGCTCACACGATGCCGTTGAGCTCTGGAGCGGCGGTCAGGTGCGACTCACACCGGTCACCGTCGGCGTCGTCGGCCCGATCCTCACCCAGGTCACCTCCGGGCTGAGACCCGGCCAGCGCGTCGTGCTCGCCAGGCTCGACGCCCCTCTGCCCAACTCGACGACCACGCTGCGCCAGCTCCGCCGGGCCGGCAGCGTAGCCCGCCTGGGCGGGCGGGCCGGAGCTGGTCGGCCCGCCAAGTGACCGGCTACGGCGCCAGGGCCCGGTAGGCCTGCCGTTGGTGCCCGGCCATTGCTGGCGAACATGTGTTCGATACAGTGGCTGGGTGTGGGGTCCGGCAATCCGCCGCAGCGCTGGAAGGATCTGGAGGCCACCAGTACCCCCATGCCGCGGGGCGCCGTGCCCTACGCCGAGCTGCACTGCCACTCCAACTTCAGCTTCCTCGACGGCGCCTCCCACCCCGAGGAGCTGGTGGAGGAGGCGGCACGCCTCGGCCTCGAGGCGCTGGCCCTCACGGATCACGACGGCATGTACGGGGTGGTGCGCTTCGCCGAGGCGGCCGCCGTCGTGGGGATGCCGACGGTCTTCGGGGCGGAGGTCACCCTCGACCTGCCTACCGCCCAGCCGATGGGTGCGGGGCGCGCAGCCCCGCAGCGTGCAGGTGCCGCCGACCCGGAGGGAAGCCATGTCGTGGTCCTGGCGCGGGATCCCGTCGGCTACACGCGCCTCGCCCGTGCGCTGTCGGTGGCGCATCTCGGAGGAGGGGGCAAAGGGCGGCCGGTCATGGACCTCACGTCCCTCGGAGCCATCGGCTCGGGTGCGGTGCCCGACCTTGCTGCTCTCCATGAACCTCTACAACAGGTTGAGGGTATTGCGGACCACTGGGTTGTCCTGACCGGCTGCCGCAAGGGAACCGTTCCGGCCGCCCTGGTGGAGGCGGGTCCTGGCCGGGCGGGCGCCGAGCTCACCCGGCTGCAGCGGGCTTTTGGCCGGGGCAACGTCGTGGTCGAGCTGTGGGACCACGGCGACCCCATCGACTCGGCGCGCAACGACGCTCTCGTCACCCTCGCCGACCGGGCCGGTGCCGGCGTCGTGGCCACCAACAACGCCCACTACCACCGGCCCGACCGCCGCCGGCTGGCGGCGGCGCTCGCCGCCGTGCGGGCTCGCCGCAGCCTCGACGACATGGACGGCTGGCTCCCAGCGGCGGGCGCCGCCCACCTCCGCAGCGGCGCCGAACAGTCCCGTCGCTTCTCCCGCTACCCCGGCGTCGTGGAGACCGCCGCCGAGCTGGGCCGGGCCTGCGCCTTCGACCTGCGGCTCGTGGCCCCGTCGCTGCCGCCGTACCCGACACCGGACGGCCTCTCGGAGATGGCGTTCCTGCGGCGCCTGGCGGAGGACGGCGCCCGCCGGCGCTACGGGCCACGGGAGGCACCAGAGCACCCGGGCGCCTGGGCCCAGATCGACCACGAGCTGGCCGTCATCGAGCAACTCGGCTTCCCGGGCTACTTCCTCATCGTCTGGGACATCGTCGAGTTCTGCCGTCGCTGTGACATCTACTGCCAGGGTCGTGGTTCGGCGGCCAACTCGGCGGTCTGCTTCGCCCTCGGCATCACCAAGGCCGACGCGGTGCGCCTGGGGCTCCTCTTCGAGCGGTTCCTTTCGGCGCAGCGAGATGGACCGCCGGACATCGACGTGGACATCGAGTCGGGCCGGCGCGAGGAGGTCATCCAGTACGTCTACAGCCGCTACGGGCGGGGCTGCGCCGCCCAGGTCGCCAACGTCATCACCTACCGGCCCCGCTCGTCGGTGCGGGACATGGGCAAGGCACTCGGTGCCGCACCCGGCCAGCTCGACGCCTGGTCCAAGCAGATCGACGCATGGGGGCCGCTCGAGGCGACCGCCGACCACGACATCCCCGCCCCCGTCATGGCGCTCGCCCACGAGGTGCAGCACTTCCCCCGCCACCTCGGCATCCACTCCGGCGGCATGGTGATCTGCGACCGGCCGGCCGCCGAGGTCTGCCCTGTCGAGTGGGCTCGCATGCCGGGTCGCAGCGTCCTGCAGTGGGACAAGGACGACTGCGCCTCCGCCGGCCTGGTCAAGTTCGACCTGCTCGGCCTCGGGATGCTCACGGTCATCCACGCCGCCGTCGACCACATCGCCGCCTCCACCGGAGAGGTCGTCGACCTGGCCGCCATCCCGCAGGACGACAGCGTCTACGAGATGCTGTGCCAGGCCGATTCGGTGGGGGTCTTCCAGGTCGAGAGCCGGGCGCAGATGGCGACCCTGCCCCGCCTCCGGCCGAGGAACTTCTACGACCTGGTGGTCGAGGTGGCCCTCATCCGCCCCGGCCCGATCCAGGGTGGTTCTGTGCACCCCTACATCCGCCGGCGCAACGGCAAGGAGCCGGTGACCTACATCCACCCGCTGCTCGAGCGGAGCCTGGCCAAGACCCTCGGGGTGCCGCTGTTCCAGGAGCAGCTCATGCAGATGGCCATCGACGTGGCCGGCTTCACCCCCGCCGAGGCCGACCAGCTACGCCAGGCGATGGGCTCCAAGCGCAGCCGGGAGCGGATGGAGCGGCTCCGGGCCCGCCTCTACTCCGGCATGGCGGAGCGGGGCATCACCGGCGAGGTGGCCGACCAGATCCACGGCAAGCTCGTCGCCTTCGCCAACTTCGGGTTCCCCGAGAGCCACTCGGTGAGCTTCGCCTACATCGTGTACGCCTCGGCGTGGTTGAAGCGCCACCACCCGGCGGCGTTCACCGCCGGGCTGCTCGACGGCCAGCCCATGGGCTTCTGGTCGCCACAGACGATCGTCGCCGACGCCCGCCGGCACGGGGTCGAGGTGCGGGGCCCGGACGTCAACGCCAGCGGGGCGAAGTCCAGGCTCGAGGCCGGCGCCGTCAGGCTCGGCATGTCCTACGTGCGCCACATCGGTGACGGCCTCGCCTCGTCGATCTCCGCCGGCCAGCCCTACGCCGGCGTCGAGGATCTGGTGCGCCGCACGGGGGTCACCGTGCCCCAGGCCGAGGCGCTGGCCACCGCCGGAGCACTCGGGTGCTTCGGCATGTCCCGCCGCCAGGCCCTGTGGGTGGCGGGGGCGGCAGCCCAGGCCGGGGCCGACCT
>JAJZJY010000599.1 GCA_021809885.1 Actinomycetes bacterium | reverse complement strand
AGAGGCACGTCGGGGCCGAGGAGACTGTCGTCTTCGACGCGGTGAGCGACCCGGTAGAGCGCCACCTGCGCGATAGCTGCCGCCCAGGTGTCCCTGGTGGCGGGCTCCGCCGGCGGCGCTCCGAGGGGGGCAGCCCAACGGGGGGGTTCCTCGCCGCCGGCGAGGCGTGCGGCGAGGTCGTCACGCCAGGCTTCGAGCCGCCGGGCCAGGCTGGTCTGCCAGGCGGCGACATCGGGGGCGACATGGGCTCCTGGGGCCGGCAGCACCCCGGCGGCGAGTGGTGCCGGCCGGGCCCGGCCGAGCGGGTCGGAACCCGAGAAGCGGGCTCGGTCGAGCACCGAGACCAGCCCGTCGGCGTCTTCGCTGGTGGCCTCAGCCACCACGGCGCCGGCGTCCATGCCGGCCGCTTCGACTGCTTCGGCGGCGGCGAGCACCCGCCAGCCCTCGGGCCCGGCCAGAGTGTCTGCCCCCCACTGGGAAGCCATGGACCGTCCCAGGCGCTGGCGGAGCTCCTCGGCGGCCCCGGTGCGGTAGCGCTCTGCCACGAGCGCCGGGTCGCTGCGAGCGGCCTCGGCGGCCCGAGCCCACTCCGATGCCGATACCGGCTCGTCGCGGGCCAGCACCGCTTCGAGGACCTCGCGGGCGTTGCGCTGGGGGTGGTAGCCGGCGGGCTCCTCCTCCACCTGGTCGGTGACCACATGGGCGGTCGTGTGCTCTCTGGCCCGGCTCATGGCCACGTAGCAGTACCAGCGGGTGTCGGAGGGCCGGACGAGGACCTCGGCGCGCTCCACCGTGCGGCCCTGCACAGCGTGGCCGGTGTCTGCGTAGCCCAGCTCGACGTGCTCGGCCACATACGCCTGGGGGAGGCGGGCCTGCTCGCCTCGTTCGAGGTGGGCGACGACAAGCGAGCCGTCCGAGCCGACCGAGCGGACCTGCCAACGGTCGTGGTTCCTGACGTATGCGAATGGTCCGCCGTTGCGTCTGGTGGCGACGAGGCGCTCGTTGCGCCGGGTGGTCACCACGTCGCCCACCCCGGCGAGGGTGCCGTCATGGAGTCGCGCGCCTTCGGCGTTCACTTCGCCCGCCGCGATGCGCGCCGAGCGGGCCAGGTTGTTGAGCTGGCGGACCGTGGCGTTGTCCGAGGCGACCATCACGGTCGCCCCCCGCCCCGCCGGCGAGTCCCACCAGGAACCGAAGACCTCCTCGACGGCCACCGCGTCGAGCGACCCGACGATCCGGCCGTGCGCGAGGTAGGCGTCGAGCGCCGCGGGGTCCCCGCGGCGAAGCCCGAGGGTGGCGTCGGCCTCCCAAGCGTGGTCGAAGCGGCGCAGCTCGGACAGCTCGGGGGCCGCTACCGCGTCTGCGACCAGCGCGAGGCCGCCGCCGGCGCCGACCGCCTTGAGCTGGCGTGGGTCTCCGATGAGCCGCACCAGCGCTCCCCGGCTGGCGGCCAGGCGGGCCGTCTCGACCAGCAGCGGGGTCGTCGCCATCGAGGCCTCGTCGATGAGCACCAGGTCGCCCACGCCGGGTACGCCGCGGCCCTTGCGCCAAGCGGCCAGGGTGGAGTGCAACGTGGCATGCGGTGCCTCCAACGCCTCGCCGAGCGCCTTCGCGGCGACCGCGGTGGGTGCGAGCACGTGCACGCCCCGGCCCTGGGCTCGAAAGGCGGCGCCGAGGCGGGACAGCGCGGTGGTCTTCCCGGACCCGGCAGGACCGATCAGCGCGTCGAGCGGTCGGGACGGATCCGCCAGGCGCACCATCGCCCCGGCCTGGTCTGCGCCGAGGCCGTCGAGGTGGCCCTCCAGGCTCACCCGACCAGCAGACGCCTGGCGGCGTGCGAGCTCGCCTCGCATCGCCGTAAGCGCCTGGGTCTGCTCGTTGATCTCGGCGCCGAGCACCCGGACCCGCCCTGCCGAGACATCCAGCCGCGCGCGGATCTCGGCGCGTCGGGCGAGGAGCTGGTCTCGGGCTGCGCTGTCGGCTCGCACCGCAGCCGCCTCGGCGCTCTGGGCGCGCAGACGGCGGGCCTCGGCTGGCTGGTCGGCGCCCGGATGCTCGCCGGCCAGTGCGGCGCGCTCAGCCGCCAGCGTCTCTCGCTCTTGGCCGCCAAGTCGGCGCAGGCCGCGGCGCGACAGCGTCTCGTCGATGACCGCCAGGCGCTCTGCCGCCCTGTCCTCGCCAGCGAATCGCTCACGGACCGCCCGAAGCGCGGGGCCGCCACCCGGCCCGTGCTCCCCGAGGCCAGCGTCGGCTTGCGCCAGGTCGTCTTGAGCCCGAGCCGCGGCCTCGTGCGCGCCGGCCAGGCGGACCCGAAGGCCACCGATGTGGTGGCCGGCCCGATCCGCGCCGAGCACCAACGCGTCGTCGTCGACCTCGGCGAAAAGGGACCCGGCGCGCCTCGCCCGCTCGATTCGGGGCAGACGCCGGCTCGTGGCCAGCTCGACGAGCACCGCCTCGGCGTCGAGCACCCGCGTCGAGGTGTAGCGGGCCTCGCCGCGGCGGTCGAACACGCTGGAGCCGTCCGCCCGCCGCAGGCTCTCTGGCACCTCGGCGTCATCGGGCACGGCGGTCACGGCCCGAAGCTCGGGCAACCCGAGCGCCATGGCGACCACCCGCTCGATAGCGGAGCCATCCGCGCGAAACCCGGCTTCGCGCAGCTGGGCGGTAACCGCCCGGCGCAGTTCCCAGCCGGTCCAGGTCGCCGCGGTCTCCTCGAGCCGGTGGACCGCCCGGCGGGCCTGGCGTCGCACCTTGCGCCTCCGAAGCGCTCGCACCTCGCGCAGCCGCCCGCTACGAGCGCGCACCGCTTCGACCACCCGGTCGGTGACCTCCTCTGGCCGGCAGCCGAGCACCCCGCCCGCCTCCGCCATCCAGGTAGCCCGCGACTCCGCGAGGCTGCGATGCTCCCCGGCGGGCCGGTCCGACAGGGTCGCTTGCTGCGCGAGGCGGGCGAGTATCTCGCGGTCTGGCGCGTAGCCGTGCCGGTCCTTGTAGTCGGCCACCAACCCGGCCAGGCCGTCGTTGATCGCCGCGGACCGACGCGAGAACGCTGCGATGAGCCCGTCGCTGATCCCGGCGACCTCGGGTAGCGCAGTCCCGGATCTGCCCGAGCGGCGGTGCCGCCATCCGGCTCCGACCTGGTCGGTCAGCTCGGCCATGAGCCGCGCCGTGTAACGCTCCCCCGCCGCCGCCGATGCCCGGTACAGCGCCCGGGAGTCCAGGCGCCGCCAGCGCCCGTCGGTGGTCTGGACCATGACCGAGGTGGCCACGTGCGTGTGCAGCTGCGGGTCACCGGCCCGGGAGTACCAATGCTCGAACGCGGCGGCGGCGACCCCGCGCACGTCGACCTGAGCAACCCCGGCGGCGCCGAGACGCGTGGCGGCCACCTGCGACTCGAAGTAGCCGAACCCGTCGCGCCATGCGACCTCGTGCGCGGCGCGCACCGCCTCTTGGGTCGCGCTATCGCCGAGAGCGAACAGCACGCTCACCGACTTCGGCGCCGAGAAGGTCAAGTCGAACCCGGTGACCGCCTGCGGGGTGCCCTTCGCCTGCTCCTCCGCTTCGATCCCCGCCCGCTCCTCATCGCCCGCCGGGTGACCGAGGCCAGCTAACCGGTCCGCGATGCGCTCGTCCGCGCTGCGGTAGACCGCCATCCGCCGGCCCAGCTGGCTGCCGTCGACCGGGTCCGCGCACCGACCGAACAGCGCCTCCATCGACGCCTCATCGACCCTGCCGGTCAGCCCGAACGCTGCGGCTTGGGCGCCCAGCCACACACCGGGCGGGTACCCGGTGCGCTCGTAGTA
>JAJZJY010000598.1 GCA_021809885.1 Actinomycetes bacterium | reverse complement strand
ATGGCAGCACGTCCTCGAGGCGGCGGACCGCACCGACGATCTTCCGCTGCATCTCGACAACACCGCGGTGCTGCCTCGAATTGACGACGTGGTCGTCAGCCTCGACAGGCTGATCTCCGAACCGGCTCAGTGGCAACTCCACCTCCGTGCCATGCCCAGGTGGCGGTCCACCTGGCGTTCCGGTGGATCTTCCTGGCCACGGCCGTCCCGCTGGCGGTCTCCACCGGGACCCCGTCGCGTGCCGGGGTCGGCCGACAGCCCAACCGCGGCGAGGAAGGCGACCCGCCCGGCGCCCCTGGGGCTGAGCGCTCGCCGGAGCCACGCCCGCCGGGGGCGCGCCCGCTCTACGCGGCGGCGGCGCTGTACGGCTTCACCACCTACAGCGTCGGCTTCCCGGTCCTCACGGTCGCTCAGGACAGCGGCCGGCTCCTGGCCGGGATCGGCGCGTTCCTGGTGCTGCAGGCCACCTCGGCGTTGACGGAGTACCTCCTCGGAGGGCGGCTCGGCCGCGGTCCTGGCGACCAGGTGGCGCGCCTCGGCCTGCTGGGGTCCTGCGGCGCGGCGTTGGGAGCAGGGGTGATCGCCGCCTGGTACGCCGAGCACCTGGACCTGCCGGTCCTGCTGGTCGGGGTGGCGATCGTGGGCTTCGTCCTCGGGATCGTCGAGACCGTGGAGCCGACCGCCATCTCGGTGCTCCGGCCCGGCCGCCGGCTCGGGCGGGGGATGGGCTCGCTGTCAGCCGCCCACGCCGCCGGCGCGTTCACCGGGAACGTGGTGATGGGCGTCCTCTACGGCATCAGCGTCTCCGTGGCTTACGGGTACGCCGCCATCGTCGCCGCCCTCGCCGGAGCCATCGTGCTGGTCGCCGTGCCCGGTCTGCGCACCTGGCAACGCGGCAACGGTGGTGGTGAGGCCACCCGGGGCTGAGCCGGGCGATCCGGTGGTGGGGGCGCTCCGGTGGCAGGGTCCGGAGCCGACCGGAGGCCAGAGGACTGCGCCACCCCTGCTCAGTGCAGCTGGCGGTCGCGCCCTTCCCGGAAGGGGCCCGCAGCTCCGACCCGTCAGACGTTGAGCCCGACCGTCGCCTTGGGCGGGTAGACGGCGAAGGTATGGAGGTGGCCTCGCAGCCCGCTCTGGAAGGCGTCGAGGTAAGCAAGCTTGCGGATGAGGTAGGAGTGCTGCTCCTTCGGGTCGAGATAGAGGTTATAGACACGCCCATAGGGGTACTTCTGCACCACGCCGCTGAACCCGCCGTCCGCGGCCACGTCAGCGCTGCCATCGGAGACCGACCCGAGCATGAACTTGTACTCACCGGCTCGCAGCGCTGAGAACATCTGGCCGAGCCAGTAGTAGACGTACTTACGGTGGCTCAGTGCCCCGGGCGCGATGAGGAAGGCGCTCTGGTCGACGCCGTCGACGAACCGGTCGTCGGGAACGCGGTCGGCCGCTCCGGCCAGGGAGAGGACGGTAGGAAGCACGTCGGTGAAGGAGAAGAGCCCGTCGGTCACCTCGTCAGGGTCGATCGTGCCTGCCCACGACCAGATACCGGGGACACGCACGCCGCCTTCCCAGGTCGAGCCCTTGGCGCAACGGAACGGGGTGTAGGCGGCGTCCGGCCACGTCTCCATCTCCGGTCCGTTGTCGGACGAGATGAAGATGACGGTGTCCTCGAGCTGGTCCGTTGCGCGTAGCCGGTCGACGAGGCGACCCACGATGTCGTCGAGCTCGACGATGGTGTCCTTGTAAGGATGGCGGGCCGGAGAGGAGCCGAGATACTTCTCGAGCGGGTAGTTGTCGAAGTGGGCACCCCTCGTGCAGTGGTAAAGGAACCACGGCGCGTCGCGGCCGGCCATGGTGCCGATGAACTGCTCCGAGTAGGTGGCCCACCGGTCGTCGAGGGTGGAGAGGACCGGGATGGTCACCTCCTCGACCTCCTCGAGCCCGCCCCCTCGGGTGGCATGCACGAAGCACTTGTTGAACGGCATGTTCTGCACCCAGGCCGTCCGGGCCCCGCTGTAGACCATCTCGGGGAAGAAGTACGGATCGCGCCACTCGGTGTACATGTCCGATACTGAGAGGAACCCGTAGAAATCGTCGAAGCCGCAGTGCTGAGGCTGGGAGGCGATATTCTCACCGAGATGCCACTTGCCGACGGCCTGGGTGACGTACCCCGCCTCGGAGAGTATCTCGGCCAAGGTGCGCTCGCCCTCGAGCCCGCCAGGCTCCCCGTACATCGGGGGCCGCTGGAGCCCGTGGCGCATGGGGAGCCGACCGGTCAGCAGGCTAGCGCGCGACGGGGTGCAAGATGGCTCCGAGTAACAGGAAGTGAGAAGCTTTCCCTGGCGGGCCAAGCGGTCGATGTTGGGGGTTGGCGCCCCGACGGCCACTCCGCCCCCGTAACAGCCGAAGTCACCCCAGCCCACGTCGTCCATCAGGACGACGAGCACGTTGGGCGCCTTCCGCCCCCTGCGCTCGGCCCAGGCGGCGAGCCGGCGAGCCGCTTCGGCCTGCTGGGCCCCGTGGGCAAACGCAGGCTCGCGGTTGGGGGCCACGGGGTCCGTCGCCGAGGCAATGGCGTCGAAGGAGGAACCGGCAGCGGTCGGCATGGGGTCGACCGTAGACACGCGACGACATCGAGTCAACCGTTGGCCGCTCACTCACCCGTCCGTCGAGCAGGTTGACGCTGCTTGCCGGGAGGGCAGGCCTGCACGGGGTGGGCTGACCGAGACGATCGGGATGCCAAGCTGCTGTCGGGTGCGGACGGCAGTCGGAGGCCTCCCGCCGTGAGACATCGCATCCTTCCGGGCGGGTTCACGTCGTGCTACATCACGGCTATCCGTGGCTTGGGGCCGCAAGCCTGCCGCGCGGCTGTCCCGCCGTTGTCCTGAAGCCGCCGGGAGAGACCTTGTCTGCAACCAGAGGGTCTGGGGCGGTCACTGCACCTGGCGAGGAGCCCCCACTCAGGACCGCATGAAAAGTGTGACCCACATCGCCACCCAACAAGGCTTCGACCCCCTAAAGCAAGCGTAGATCCGACGTACGGACCCTTGGTAGCCCGGAAAAGCCTTGCGCCTCAGGGACTTGTCGGTCCGCTGGGTCACGAGCGAGTTGCCCGCTGGAAAAAATTTTCAGGTGAAGGCCGATGGACCTGCTCCCTGAGCGCCTCGGCTACGTGCCGGCTGCCTGTTCGAGCCTCAGCTGGGCAGCCCTTGGCCGCCACCTGGCGCATCTGTCCGATGAGGTCGTTGAGCCGGCGGTCGTTGGCGATCCACTCTTGGTAGAGCTCTGCCTCGGCGCGAGTGAGCCGTCGGCTGACGGTCTTTCCCCTCACCTTGGCGCTCCACTGCCAGTAGGGACCGTGAGGCTCGGACGGATCGCCGTGGCAGCGACAGGCCTGCCTCGGTGCCAAAGAACTCGCCCAATGCGGGGGCGAAGTCCCCGGTCGAGAGCCCCCGCAGGTAGAGGATGGGCAGCACCTCGGTGACCTTGGGGGACTTGCGCATGTAGGCGGGCAGGATGGCCGAGGAGAACCGGCACCCCTCTCGGCGATCATCGATCCGGGGGGCGCGCACCTCGATCGCGCCCGCTCCGGTCGTAACGACCCTCGGTCGGGCGTAGCCGTTCCCGACCACGAGCCGGTGGCCGGCGGCATCGACCTCGCCCGCATGGGCCTCGAGGTAGGCACGGCGCTCCGCCAGCAGCGCCACGGCCAGCATCTCCTTCGCCGCCAGCCGGCACAGCTCATCGAGATCGACCGTCGACAGGTCGGCCTCACCAACCGCGTCCGCGGTGGCGTCATGGACT
>JAJZJY010000597.1 GCA_021809885.1 Actinomycetes bacterium | reverse complement strand
TGGAGCTCGAGCAAGGGCACTCCCGCTACGACGGGTCAGGCCCGCTCCCCGGGCCGGTCGCCGGAACGCTAGCAGTTGCCTCTCCCACCGCTGGGGAGCCCCAGCGAGCGACAGGCGATCGAGCGCTTACGCGCAGTCGGCTCTGGCTTCGTGGCGCAGGCGGGGCACGAGACCGGCCCGCGAGAGCAACCGGACCGCCCGCTCCTCGGCGGCGTCGATCACCAGCGCGTCGCCGGCGTCGTGCCCACAGATGAAGGTCACCACGCAGTCCTCGCACGCCGGGGTGTGCTGCATCCGGCAGTCGGAGCAATCAATCGTGAGCGTCATGCCCTCCATACTGACGGCAGGGTGTGACCGTCAACGTCGGCTCGCTGGCTCCGGCTCCGGCGACGACCGCCGCAAGATCGGGCCGATGCTCCGCGAGCTCGCTGCGGTCGACCACATCGTCTGCAGCCAGGTGACGACGTAGAAGGGCCGGAAGGAGCAGGCGGAGCTGGATACCAGTATGCACCGGAAGTTCCAGAGGAGCCGGCAGAGTCGGCAACCGGGCCATGGCCATCGCGTTGTTCGGGCAGTTGACCGCGATAATCGCGGACAACTGCCCGAACAACGAGCCCAGCCTGCCTTCCTTCCGGTGTGGACCGACACGTCCCATCCCACTGGGCGCCACCGCCACGCTCTGGCACGCCAGGTACGCCCGAATGGGGGAGACGCCCAGTCTTTCTCGCTTGGGGGACCTGGGGGACCCCGACATCGGGGTTGCGCCAGGCCACCCAGGCGCTCGCCGGGGAAGTAGACGTGGAGCATCCATGCGTGCCTACGTGCGTACGTGCGTGACAGTCCCCAAACGCGAACCACCAGCTGGAGGGCCGCATCGGCCCCAGCGAACCTGCGATCGGGAGCAAGTTCGGGCTGGCCGCGGGCCGGCCGCGTTGGCAAACGGAGCCTCCTGAGTCACCCCTGCCGACGTCGGCGGGACGGGCCGTACGATCGGTGACGTGCACGTGGTGCTCGAGGTCCTGGCAGGTGTGGTCGCCGCGACTACCGTCGTGGCTTCGCTTACCGTTGGTGTCGTGTTGCGGGGGCCTGCGGCGAGCGAACCGCCTCGTGCCGGACCACCGGACCGCCGCGCCGCTCGCCTGGCGGTGGAGCCCGCGGCGTGCGGCTCTGCTCCACCGTCGCCTCCAGCGGGCGTGCGTGTTGCTCCAGGCCGCCACTTCCCGCACGCGCCCAGGGCGCCCGCACCGTCGGCGCCGACGGCCTTGCCCTTCTCCGTCCGTGCTGGACGCTGCCGCCGATGAGCTGCTCCAGCGAGCGCTGCAGACCGACGCCCGCCTTGCCGAGATGGACCGGCGCGGCGGGGCGTGGCGCCGCTTGCACCTGCCGGCTCTGGCCTCCGAGGTCCGGGCCGTCGAGGCCGGGGCCATGCGACTCGCCCAGCTCCGAGCCGAGCTTGACGGCTCACCTCCGTCGATGCCCGCCGCGCCGGCGGAGGAGTTGCTCGACGCCTACGAGGCTGCGCTGGCTGACCTGCGGGTCCGGCCCGGGCCGGCGTCACCACCCCTGCGCTGACCGGCTCCCCCCTCTCGGTGCAGTGGCGCCCGCCTGGCGCGCTACAGGGTCTCGTCGGCCCAGGTGGAAAGCGGGTCCACATATCCGCCGGGGGATCTGGGGGGGCTCATGGCGCAGCACACCGAGCACTGCCGGCCTGGGCAGCGGACCGGTCGTCGCCGGCGGCGGGTCGACCGACCACGGCGGCGCCGCCATTGCCGGACTGTACGGCTCCCTGCCCCCCGTCGGTACCCCGGCCAACGGCGGCACCATAAGGACACCGTGGGTGGGACTCCCGACTCGATGCTCGCCCAGGCGCAGTACGTCTGGACCCCCCAGGAGTGGTACCTGGTCAAGCACTGACGGTCCCAGCCGGTGACCGACGCCTACATCCAGGTGGTGTGCCGGAGCCATCCAGGTGGTGTGCCGGAGCCATGACGACCTGTGGGGGCCGCTGCCCGAGCTCATTCCGGCGCTCTCCCCGGCGCCGACGGCTACACTGCCTGACCCGCCATGCGCGCCGCTCAGCTCACCGCCTTCGGCTGGCCGCCCTCGATCAGTGTCCGGGAGGTGCCCGACCCCGAGCCCGGACCGGGCGAGGTCGCCGTAGCGGTGATGGCGGCGGCCCTCAACCGGCGGGATCTCTGGGTCGTCCGCTACGACGGCTATTGCGGGCTCCCCGTCACGTTGGGCTCCGACGCCGCCGGTCGGGTCGTCGCCGTCGGCGCCGGCGTGTCCGCTCCGACCGTCGGGGAGGAGGTCGTGATCGACCCCACCCTCGGCTGGGGTGACCGGGAGGACTGCCCCGGGCCGGCGTTCGACATCCTCGGTGCCCCTACGCCGGGGACCCTCGCTGAGCGCGTCGTCGTACCCGCCGCCAACGCCCACCCCAAGCCGCCCCACCTCGACTGGGCGGAAGCGGCAGCGTTCGGCCTCAGTGGCCTGACAGCGTGGCGCGCGGTCAGCGTCTGCGCCCGAGCCGGCCCGGAGCAATCCCTCCTCGTGACCGGTGCCGGAGGAGGCGTCGCAACCTTTGCCCTCCAGGTCGGCGTCGCCCTCGGTGCTCGGGTCTACGTCACCTCCGGGCAGGCGGCGAAGATCGACCGAGCCGTCGCCCTGGGCTGCGCCGGCGGTGTCTCCTACCGCGATCCGGCGTGGCCCCAACAACTCCTCGAGATGGCCGGGGGGCCGTTGGACGCCGTCGTCGACGGCTACGGCGCCCCGACGTGGCCGGCGGCGCTGCGCCTCCTCCGCCCTGGTGGCCGTCTGGTGTCATTCGGCGACACGGGCGGATCGACGGCCACGTTGGCCGTCGACGAGGTCTACTGGCAGTGGCGCAGCCTGCTCGGCACGTCGATGGGCAGCCCCCGCGACTACCAACACCTCCTCGAGCACGTCAGGCGGGCCACCTGGCGGCCCGTCGTCGACGGCCGCTACCCGCTGGAGGCAGCCGCCCGAGCGCTCACCGCCATGGAGGAGCCGACGAGGTTCGGCAAGGTCATCGTCGACGTCGGAGCTACGCCGTGACCGTGGCGCCGGACGGCAAACCCGGGGCCGCACCAGCCGCCACTCCCGTACGGAGCCGTCAGCCGGGCCCTGACCCTGCGAGCGGGGCGCCCTCCCGCGCGGCCTCCTCCCTCGACAGGCGTACCAGGCGGTCGAGGGCGCCCTGCGCCGCACCGGAGTCGATGGCCTCCGCTGCGAGCATCACGCCGGCGCCGAGGTCGTCGGCCACCCCCCCGACCACCAGGCCGGCAGCGGCGTTCAGCACCACGATGTCCCGGTGCGGTCCCCGCTCCCCCGCCAGGACACGGAGGGCGGCGGCCGCGTTGGCGGCAGCGTCGCCGCCGCGTAGATCCTCGAGCCCCGCCGTGCGCAACCCCACCTCGGACGGGTGGACCTGCTGCTCGCCACGGGTGGTGAGCAGCGTCGACACTCCGGTGGTGGACAGCTCGTCGAGACCGCCTGCCCCGTGGACGACGGCGACGTCGGTCGCCCCGTTGCCGGTCAGCACCCCGAGCATGGTGGGAGCCATCGCCGGGTCGCCGACGCCGACGACCTGGCGCGCGATCCGTGCCGGGTTGGCGAGGGGACCGACGAAGTTGAACGCCGTCGGGACGCCGAGCTCTCGACGGACGGGGATCGCGTGGCGCATCGCCGCGTGGTAGCGGGGCGCGAAGCAGAACCCGATGCCCGCCTCCTCCACGCACCGGCTGACACCGACGGGGCCGAGCGAGACGGCGACCCCGAGCGA
>JAJZJY010000596.1 GCA_021809885.1 Actinomycetes bacterium | reverse complement strand
CGGGCGATCCCTGGATTCGCCCGGTGGGCGGTGGCTGCCACGGCGACAGCCACCGCGGAGTCCGCTCGACAGCCATCCCCCTCCCCGGTCCCCACCTCGCCGGCAGTGTGTTGACCGGCGACGGGCTGACTGCCTGCGATGGCCTGGCCGGCCAGCCTGCGATCGCCTGGGCGGGCAGGGTGGCGGCGCCGCTAGCGTGTCGCCGGCCGCCGCGACGCCCGCCGGCGATCGTTGCACGTCGGAGCACGCCTTGCGCCTCGTCATCGCCACCTGCACGGTCGACTACGCCGGCCGCCTCTCTGCCCACCTCCCGCCGGCAACCCGACTGCTGCTCCTGAAGGCGGACGGCTCCGTCTCCGTCCACGCCGACGGGGGGGCCTACAAGCCGCTGAACTGGATGAGCCCGCCGTGCCGGCTCGCCGAGTCGGCGGACCGCTGGGTGGCGAGCAACGACAAGGGAGAGGTGCTCACCATCCTGCTCCACGAGGTGCACGGGGAGCTCACCTACGACTGCGGGCCCGACCCCGGCCTTCGCAAGGACGGTGTGGAGGCCCATCTCCAGGAGCTGCTCGCTGCGAACCCCCACGCGCTGGAGCTGGGCATGTCGTTGGTGAGGCGGGAGCATCAGACCGACATCGGCCCCGTCGACCTGCTGTGCCGCGACGCGGACGGCCATGCGGTGGCGGTCGAGGTGAAGCGCCGGGGTGAGATCGACGGTGTCGAGCAGCTCACCCGCTACCTCGAGCGCCTCGACCTCGACGGGCGCCTGCGGCCGGTGCGGGGAATCCTCGCAGCGCAGCAGGTCAAGCCCCAGGCCCGCGCGCTGGCCACCGCCCGGGGCATCAGCTGTGTCGAGATCGACTACGACGAGTTGCGCGGGATCGACAAGGGACGCCTGACGCTGTTCTGATTGGCTTTCCGGTTCTCGTCTGACCCTGATGGTGACCTCGTCCGACGGTGTGCCGAGGACCGTCATGCACCGTCGTCGGACCAGCCTCCGAGCGAGCCAGGCGTGACGGCGACCGGCTCCACCAGGGGTGGGGCGAGATCGGCGAGGCGTTCCAGGTGCGCCGTGACGGCGGCAGCCAGCGGTCGTACGAACGGCGCTGGCAGCGGCCGGACGTCTCGCCACGCGTGCTCCAGGTTGCGCTCGCGCAGCCACAGCGGCGCGGCGACGGAGGTCGTACCGGGAGCGAGCCCTGCCAGGGCGCCGGCGAGGGCGGCGCGGGCACGAGGATCTCGAGGTGCCCGGTTGCATGCCGGCAGGAGCCGCTCGGGCGCGACGCCGAGCGCGCCCAGCGCTCGCAGGTGGGCGGCGAGGGTGTGCGTACCTTTGACACCGGGCAGGCCGACGGCCACCACGACGTCGGCGGTGCGCACCGCGGAGCGAGCGAGATGGTTGCGCTCCTCGACCTCGACCGACCCGGACTCCGCTTCGCCCTCCACGTCGCCCGTGACGTCAGCGACGACCAGGGTGAAAGCCCGGCGGAGACCGTCGAGCGCAGCTGCAGTGGCACGAGGGCGCAGCGCCGCCCACGCCGCCTGGCGGCGGAGCCCGAGCAGCAGGCGGTACGGCCGCCTCGGTACCTCGTAGGTGGCCGCCACGACGTCGCCGGTCGACGGCGTGCCGATGCGGTGGGCGTCGACCAGCTCTTGGAGCCCAGGACCGAGGTCGACGGCGTCGTGGAACACGCCGAGGTCAGCCCGCAGCGCCATATCGGCGAGAAGCACCCGCCCGCCGTAGCGAACGTCATCTCCGAGCCCCTGGGCGAGGGCGACGGCGACCATCGAAGCCCCCGTGCCACCGGTGCCGCTGACGACCACGAGACGTCCGCGCCACGCACCTGGTTGGGCGTCGTCGAGCTCGGCTGGGAGCCGATCTCCCCGACCGACGAGGCGGGCGTGCAGCGACAGGGCATCCAGTAGCTCGTCCCGGCCGAAGGTCGCTGGGAGGACTGCTGTGACCCCGAAGCCGGCCGGCGCCGACCGGGCGCCGGCCGTCCCACCGCCTTCGCCCCCAGGGGTGCCGTCTGCTCGTGGAGGGTTGCTGCCGGCATCCGACCGCCCGGCACCTGCGGTGGCAGGCGTGGCGCGGACCAGCAGCACCGGCACGCCGAGGGTGGCGGCACCGGCGACGAGGTCCCGGTCGAACCCCGGCGAGGCGGCGTCGACGAGGAGTGCAGACCAGGGCCTGCCCGTGGCCAGCCGGGCGCGCACCTCCTCGGTCGACCGGCACTTCACGAACTCGGCGGGCAGCGCACCGGACGTCGCCCAGCGGGTCACCTCCCGGAACCACGGCGCGCGCGGCGGCGCAAGCCCGAGGAGAACCCAGCGCTCGCCGCCGGTCATCGGCTCGCCGGGGGCGTCCCGCCGGCGCCCAGCCCGATGCCGTCGGACGGCTCGGCCGCCACCACGTCGAGGAGGCCGGCGTGCTCGGCGGCGATCACCGCCTCGACCTCTGGCAGGGTCGCCACGCCGAGCGTCAGCACCTCGGTGCCGCTGCCGGCGCTCAGCAGACCGCCGCCGCCGCCCGTCACCGCCATCACCTCCGCACCCCGCAGCAGGACGGCCGTCTTTGAGGTCGGTGCCGTCCCGGTGGTCTCGAAGAGATCGACTCGTTCGCCGGCCACCAGACCGATGAGCTCCGGTGTCGAGACCGTCACGGTCACGGGGCGGAGCCCCGGCTGGGCGCCGGTGGGGGTCAGCTCGGCCGCCGTCACCAGCTCGCCGGGCTGCAGTGCGACGGCGAGGGTTCGACCTTCCACCTCGGCCCGGTTGCCGAAGGCCGTGGCGGCGAGGATCCCGGTGAGATGGGCCTGCACGGTCCGCAGGTCGGCCGGGGTGACCCTCGTGCCGGCTGCTACCGGGACGGCGGCAACCACCCATGGCCGCCCCCGGCTTGGCTGGGTACCCAGCCAAGCCCCGAACACCAGGACCGCCGACGTCGCGATCACGAAGGCACCGGCGATCACACGCCCGCCCGCCCTCGCCGGGCGCGGCTGCAACCGGAGCCCGGGAGCGGACCCGTTCCCGACCCTTGCCTCCGCGGAGGGGGCGGCCACGGGCGGAACCTACTGGAGTAGCACGGCCATGTCGACAGGAGCTTTGCCACAACGCGCTCCGTGGCCGGCCGGGCTGCCGCGGTGGCTGTTCCCGCCGGCGACGAGACGTTGCCGGCTACGGGCTCGGGGAGCAGGTGGCGACGGCGGCGAGCGGGACGTAGGTGTGCGTCCAAGGCCGGCTCCGGCTCCGCAGCGTCACCACGTCGGCACCCACCGCGACGAGAACCCCCCGCAGCTCCCCGCCACCACCCAGCGTCACTGCGACAGGATCGCGCTCGGCCGCAAGCGCGGCCAGCGCTTCGGGAAGGCTCACCTGCAGGGCGGGACGGCGGTCGGATCCGGCCGCCGGCGAGGTGTCACCGGCGCGGACGGAGCGGACGTGCGCCAGCGCGATCAACGTCGTGCCGCCGGCGTGGGCGAGGACGCACAGGTCGGCTCCGACGCCGACGAGCCTGCCACTGGCCGACCGGCCGTCGAGGCCTACGGTGACATCCGAGCCACGCTCCGCCAGGTCGACGAGCACCCCGAGCCAGGTCGCCTCCTCCTGCGCCTGCTGGCGCAGCCAGCGCTCCCGTGTCCGGGCGGCCACGGCCTCCCGGGTGCGGGTGTCGGCGGACCAGGCGGTGAGAGCGGCGAGCAGTGCGCCGTCGTCGAACGGGTAGCGGTGGATCCGCTCGCCGCCGCCGTCGCCGCCGCCGCCGCCGTCGCCGTCCTCCATGCCGTCCACGGCGGGACTCTACGGCGT
>JAJZJY010000595.1 GCA_021809885.1 Actinomycetes bacterium | reverse complement strand
CCTCCAGGTTCATGTTGCCCTTGTACAACTCGATCAGGCGGCGGAGTCGGGCAGGGAGATCTCCACTGCTTGGTCCACCCGTCCGGGGCGTGCGGCCAGCGCCGGCTCGAGGAGGTCGGCGCGGTTGGTGGTGAGCACGAAGGCCACATCGACGTCCTCTCCGAGGCCGTCCATCTCGTTGAGCAGGCGGAACAGCAGCGGATGCTGACCGGGGTGCATGCCTCTCTGCTCGGCGATGAGATCCACATCCTCGACCACCACCACCGAAGGTTGGAGGGCCCGGGCGATCGAGCAGGCAGGACCGATCGCACCGAGGGCCTCGCCGGAGAGGACCACGACGGTCGCGTTCTCCAAGCGGCCGAGGAGGTAGCGCACGGTGTGCGTCTTGCCCGTCCCGGGCGGGCCGTGCAGCAGTATCCCACGCTTGAGGTGCTGGCCCGCGGCACGCAGCTCCTCCCGCCGGCGGGTGATGCCCACCACGTGCTGCTCGACCATCTCCAGCGTGCCTCCCGGGAGCACCAGCGCGTCGGGGGGCAGCGACGGGCGGCGCTGGAACCCGAGGGGAGCTTGGTCAGGCCCGAACATCTCCGAGCCGAACGACACGACCTGGCCCCGGAACACGTTGTGGACCAACGCTGCCTCGCGAATCTCGCCGATGGCAGCCGAGCTGCGCTCGGGGTCGGGTCCGGCGACCTCAACTGACACCTGCGCACCGACGGGGCCGCGGTCCTGGCCCTGGCGCACCAGCAACGCCAGGGGACCAGCGGCGTCGCTGACGAGATACAAGGCGCAGCGCACCACCGGATGGGCGGCGCCATCAGGCCCCGACGCCACGCTGAGCATGGAGACGCTGCCGACGCCCGGACCGAAAGGGTCCCGCACCGGCCGGGCGAGATCCGCCAAGGTGAACATGCGGTGCTCGAACCCGGTGATCCCGACCAAGGCGTGGGAGCGGCCCGTCTCGCCCAGCCAGTGCTCCAACCCCACCTGCACGTTGACGTGGTCGTAGGGCGGCCAGTTGGCTCCGACCACCGACAGCGAAGAGGGCCGCCGGCCCAGGTGCTCGGCGAGCAGGCTGGCAAGGGGTGACCCCTCGTCGGCTCTGGCGGCCCTGACCGCACGCCCCCTGATACGCACCCGGGGGGTACCAGGGGGCGCGTCGCCGCAAGGGAATCGACTACCGGGCACGACGAGCTACCAGACGTAGGGGATGAGCTTCTTGGTCCGCTCGCAGTAGGCGCTGTAGCCGGGTAGCTCCCGTCTAAGAAGCTGCTCCTCGGCCGCGATGCGCTGGCGGTACGCAGCGCCGAGCAGCCCGAGAATGAGGGTGACGACCGGCGTACAGCTCGAGGTGAGGGCGAAGCCGGCCCAGGTGAGGAGCGAGCCCAGGTAGCCGGGGTGACGGATCAGGCGATAGGGACCGGCGTCGACGACGTCTTGGCGATCATCGCCCTCGGCAACTCGAAGCGTCCGGGAGTAGGAGCGCCCCAGCGCGCGCATCGACCACGCCCGCCACGCCAGACCCGTCACCTCTACTACCAGCCCGGCAGGGGCCGCGACGGGTGGTAGTGGCCGTCCTGGGAGCCACCGAGCCAACAAGGGGGCGTCGATGGCCAGCCCGTAGGCGGCAATGAGCATTTTCGTGGTTCCCCGGTCGTCGCCGGAGGCTTTAAGGCTGGACGGTCCACCGGGCTGACGAAGGAGTCGCTCCAGCAGGAAGAACCCGGCAAGTCCGCCGTACCCAGCGGCAAGCCAGCGGGCTTCACCACGGCCATGACGTCGATGTACTGGCACGCTCGCCAGCATGTCAGACGACTCCGTGAGGTCGGGTAGGCCCGGCGCATTGCTGCGCCGGGGCCCCTCTGATCGATCCGGACATGTGCTCCCTCCCTCACTCGGTGGAGAGAGCATCCGCCAGCACGATTGTTCCGACCTGCCGGCCGCGATCGCCCTACCCGGCAATCCCAGGCACGCTCACATCGGAACCATCATGACGTCGGAACAACCGGCGTTGTCCCGAGGTCGGAGCAACGCCGATTCGGCGCTTGTCAAGGATGCGCCCCGGGCAGGGTTGGCGTCCGCACGCGGACGTTCGGAGCGGTCCAGTCTGATAATCTGATCGTATGCCTGAGGTGAGTGCCACCGACGCCGCCCGGAACTTCTCCGACCTGCTCGACGCCGTCGAGCACCGAGGCGAGCATTTCACGATCGTGCGCCGCGGCAAGGTCGTCGCCCAACTCGACCCCGTGCAGGCGGGTAAGGGAGCCGAGGTCAAGGCGCTCCTGCGACGCCACCGCCGCGACCCGGCCTTCGCCCGGGACGTCACCTCGACCCGGGAGCTCCTCGAGATCGAGCACCGACCCTGAGCCGACTCCTCCTCGACACCACCTTCCTCATCGACGCCGACCGCTCGGGATCGGCCCTCGACGACCTGATCGCCGATGACGACGACGCCGCGATCGCCGCCGTCACCGTCGCCGAGCTGCTGGTCGGGGTCCACCTCGCCGATGACATTCACGGACCCGACCGTCAGGCCTTCGTCGATGACGTCATCGCCGTCGTCCCCATCATCGACTACGACCAGGCGGTTGCCTCCTCCCATGCCGAGCTCCTCGCCTTCGTGCGCCGCCAGGGACGGCCCAGAGGAGCCCACGATCTGATCATCGCCGCCACCGCCAAGGCGACCCAGCGTGAGGTCGTCTCCGCTGACAGCTCCGCCTACGGCGATCTTCCCGGAGTCGTCGTCCGCTTCCACCGAGCCTGAACTGGCCAAGCGGAGCGATCTGGCGCCGCTCTCCAGCAGGAGAAGCGCCGGTCGGTCGCGCACATCAAGCCGACTCGGGGTGGTCTCCGTGGGTGGAGGGCTCAGCTGTCCCTGGGCGATCTGTGTGAGGGGTCGCTGAGGAGGAGCTTGATGATCCCGTCGGCGAGGGAGGCGAGAAGCGGACCCCTTGATGGGAAGGTGAGGAGGCGCTCCAGCTCTTGTTGGGCCGCGCGGACCGCGGTGGCCTCCGAGGTTGACTCGGTCCGTACCCGAAGGGCGAAGGGGGTGGCGAAGTCGCTGTAGGCGTACCGTCAATGCCCGGAATCCTTCGCGCACGGATCGCGCACGAGGGCCGTCGGGGCTGCTGCACCGGCCACCCGTTCCGGTGCGAAACCCCTGGTCAGGGTCTGGTCAGGGAGTGAGTGAGTGGAGGCGATGGGAATCGAACCCACTAACCTCTTGCAGGCCATGCCGTCCAGGGGTCTATCGGAAGGACGAGCGGAAAGCCCAAGAGCAGGGCTTGACCTGCGCTATTGCGTGACCGTCGGTGACCGTTGGCCACCCCTGTTTGCCGCCACTTCGCGCACGGATCGCGCACGGATCGCGCACGAAACCGGAGTCTGTCGCCCTTCTCCGATGCGCGGTCTCCTCGGTGGGGGAGCGATCAGGGTGCCCTCGACCACCATTCGATGAACGCTGCCGCTGAGAGCGCGGGGATCCCGTCGTGGTCGCCGAGTGCGAGCAGGCCTCCGTCGCCGGTCACGATGGCGTCCGCGCGGGCGGCGACAGCGGCCTCGAGCACGCGGTTGTCGGGTTCGTCGGCGACGACCGCCAGCTCGAAGGTGGGCTCGACCAGATCGACGACGGTCCGCAGCCGGGCGACGAGCCCTTCGGGATCAGGGAGCACCCGGGCCAGCTTGGGGTAGGCGAGCACCCGCTCGAGCTTGGCGAGCAGGGCCGGGCTCGACACCAGGACCAGTTGCCCGGCGAGCACGGCGTCGAGGATCTGCGCCGGGGGTCCTGACCAGCCGAGGCCGGAGACGAGCGTGTTGGTGTC
>JAJZJY010000594.1 GCA_021809885.1 Actinomycetes bacterium | reverse complement strand
GGGCGCCGGCGAGGGGCGCCCGGGCCCTCGGGGGTGCACCCGGGCTGGCGCCGGTCGGAGGGCCGCTGCGTATCATCGGGTCCGATGCACCGCCACTATCGGGTCGTGATGGCCAAGCCCGGCTTGGATGGCCACGACCGGGGCGCGAGGGTCATCACCCGGGCGTTGCGCGAGGCGGGCTTCGAGGTGATCTACACCGGCCTGCACCAGACCCCTGAGCAGATCGTCGACACCGTGCTGCAAGAAGACGCCGACGCCGTCGGCTTGTCGAGCCTGTCCGGGGCGCACCTGACCCTGTTCCCGAGAGTCGTCCGGTTGCTGCGGGAGACGGGGGCGGGGGACGTGCTGGTGTTCGGCGGGGGAATCATCCCCGAGACGGACGTCGCGGCGCTGAAGGACGCCGGCGTGGCGGAGATCTTCACTCCCGGCGCCCCGCTCGCGGCCATCACGGGCTGGCTCGAGGCCGCGCTCGACGCTCGGGAGACCGCTGGCGCGAGCTGAGGAGCGGTCCCCCCTTTTCCCCCCAAAGACCAAGGAGGCGACGTTGGATCTGTTCGAGTACCAGGGCAAGCAGTACTTCGCCCGCTTCGGGATCCCGGTGTCGGCCGGTGGTGTCGCCGACACCGTGGATGAGGCCGTAGCCGCGGCTGACGCCTCCGGCTACCCCGTGGTGGTGAAGGCGCAGGTCCAGGTGGGCGGGCGTGGCAAGGCCGGCGGCGTGAAGCTCGCCGCCGACGCCGGGGAGGTCCGCCTCCACGCCGGCAACATCCTCGGCCTGGACATCAAGGGCCACGTGGTACACCGGCTCTGGGTGGAGCACGCCACGGACATCGCCGAGGAGTACTACGCCAGCTTCACCCTCGACCGGGGCGCCAAGGCCCACCTGGCAATGGTCTCGGCCAGGGGCGGCGTGGAGATCGAGACGGTCGCCGACGAAGAGCCTGCGGCGATCGCCCGGATGCACATCGACCCCGCCGTCGGCTTCAGCGAGGCGCTGGCCCGGCAGCTGGTCGAGGAGGCCGCCCTGCCGGCAGGCGCTTGCGAGGGGGCGGTCGACATCCTCCAGAAGCTGTACCGCTGCTACGACGAGGGTGACGCCGACCTCGTCGAGATCAACCCGCTGGTGCTCACGAAGGAGGGCCAGGTCCACGCCCTCGACGCCAAGGTGACCCTCGACGACAACGCCGCATTCCGGCACCCGGAGTGGGCGCAGTTCCGGGACATCGACGAGCTCGACGACCGGGAGCGCCTCGCCCGCAGCAAGGGCCTGCAGTACGTCGGGCTCGAGGGGGAGGTGGGCATCATCGCCAACGGCGCCGGCCTGGCGATGAGCACGTGTGACGTCGTCAACCAGGTGGGCGGTCGCCCCGCCAACTTCCTCGACATCGGTGGCGGTGCCAACGCCGACGTGATGGCCAACGCTCTGGAGGTCATCAACTCGGACCCCGATGTCAGATCCATATTCATCAACATCTTCGGGGGGATCACGCGCGGCGAGGAGGTGGCCAGGGGGATCGTCACTGCACTCGGGCGTGTGAGCATCGGGTCGCCCATCGTCATCCGACTCGACGGCACCAACGCCGGCGAGGGGCGGGAGATCCTGCGAACGGTGGAATCGGACCGCCTGCTTTCCCAACCGACCATGCTGGAGGCCGCCCGCAAGGCGGTCGCACTCGCAGAGGGGAGCGAACGATGAGCATCTTCGTCGACGAGCACACCAAGGTCGTGGTGCAGGGTCTCACCGGCGGGCAGGGCCGCTTCCACGGGCTGCGCAACCGGGATTACGGGACCAAGGTCGTTGCCGGGGTGACCCCTGGCAAGGGCGGCCAGGACGTGGACGGCATCCCCGTCTACGACACGGTCGCCGAGGCCGTCGATGCTACCGGGGCCGACGCCAGCTTCGTATCAGTACCGCCCAGGTTCGCGCCCGACGCAATCATCGAAGCGGCGGGGGCGGGCATCCCCCTGGTCGTGTGCATCACCGAGGGGATTCCGGCACACGACGAGGCGCGCGTCTACGCCACCCTCCGCCGGGACCACCCTGGGACGCGCCTGCTCGGCCCCAACTGCCCGGGGA
Source organism: Actinomycetes bacterium (assembly GCA_021809885.1). Lineage (GTDB taxonomy): Bacteria > Actinomycetota > Acidimicrobiia > Acidimicrobiales > Palsa-688 > JAKAQB01. The sequence continues at coordinate 1,758 of JAJZJY010000594.1, read as the reverse complement.
TCATCAGCCCCGGGAAGACCAACATCGGCATCACCGCCGGCGAGATCGCGCTGGCGGGCGGCCCCGTGGGGATCGTGAGCCGCTCGGGCACGCTCACCTACCAGGCGCTCTACGAGCTCGAGCAGCTCGGCGTGGGCGTGACCACCTGCGTGGGCATCGGCGGCGACCCTGTGCCGGGGACCAACTTCGTCGACTGCCTGGCCGCGTTCCAGGCCGACGAGGAGACCAAGGCGATAGCGATGTTCGGCGAGATCGGTGGCATCGAGGAGGAGCGCGCGGCTGCCTTCATCGCCGAGAAGGTGACCAAGCCCGTCGTCGCCTACATCGCCGGCGTCACCGCGCCGCCCGGCAAGAAGATGGGCCACGCCGGGGCGATCATCTCCGGGTCGAAGGGCACCGCCCAGGCGAAGATGGAAGCCCTCGCGGCGGCCGGCGTCCGCGTCGTCAACAATCCGACCGAGGCGGCCTTGGAGATGGCGGAGATCGTCAAGTCGCTGTGACGCCGCCGCTGGAGGTGTGCTTCTCGCCGGCGGAGCCGCTGGGCATGACGACGGCCGGCGAGGCTGTCGCCGGCGGCGGGCTGCGGACGGCTACCGTGGCATCGGCGACCACAACGCCAACCTCCATGCCAGTTCCTGGGGCGAGAAGTCGTTGCGCCAGCCCGCTTCGATCTCTTGGGCCCGGGCCTGCACCGACGTCCACGCCATCCCGCGACAGGAGCACCCGTGATCGTCGCCGAGCACCTGAGCAAGCACTACGGCAAGACCAAGGCGGTGGACGACCTGTCGTTCACCGTGCTCCCCGGACGGGTCACCGGGTTCCTCGGGCCCAACGGCGCCGGCAAGACGACGACCATGCGGATGATCCTCGGGCTGGACAACCCCGACTCCGGCGCTGCGACTGTCGCCGGGCGCCGTTACCGCGACATCCCCGCCCCCCTCACGCAGGTCGGTGCACTGCTGGACGCCAAGGCCGTGGCCGGCGGTCGCACGGCACGGGCACACCTCGACGCTCTTGCCGTGAGCAACGGCATCCCTCGCAAGCGGGTCATCGAGGTGCTCCGGCTGGTCGGCCTAGACCAGGTTGCCGGCAAGCGGGTCGGGGGCTTCTCTCTCGGGATGAGCCAACGCCTCGGCGTGGCGGCCGCCCTCCTGGGCAACCCCGGAACGCTGATGTTCGACGAGCCGGTCAACGGCCTCGACCCGGAGGGCATCCAGTGGATCCGACAGCTGATGCGCGGTCTCGCTAGCGAGGGCCGCACGGTGCTCGTCTCCAGCCACCTCATGAGCGAGATGGCGCTCACCGCCGATCACCTGGTAGTCATCGGTCGTGGCCGCCTGATCGCCGACGCGAGCGTGGAGGAGCTCGTCGGCAGCAGCGCCCGTTCGGTGCTCGTCCGTAGCCGGGACGACGCAGCGCTCGCGATACGGCTGACCTCCGCCGGGGCTGCCACCGAGCCGGCGCCGGGTGGGGGGCTCGTCGTCACCGGCATGCCGTCGGGCCGGGTCGGTGAGGTGGCCCTCGCAGCGGGAATCCCGCTCGAGGAGCTCACCCCGCGGCGGGCATCGCTCGAGGAGGCGTTCATGGAGTTGACCCGGGACCAGTCCGAGTTCGCGACTGCGGGCGCCTCGATCGGGCCACCGGGCGGCTTCGCTCCCGGGGTGGTGGGCGGGGACGGCGCCGGCGGCGCCCGGGCCGTTGCCGGCCCGGGCACCCCGTGGCCGCCGGAGCGCCGGTCATGAGCGCGGTGTCGCCGGC
>JAJZJY010000593.1 GCA_021809885.1 Actinomycetes bacterium | reverse complement strand
CGAACTGGTACGGAGGAGGCACGTTTCATGAGGGTGAGACACCGTCATGTTTGCCTCCGAGAACGGATAAGGCCGTGCGTCTCACTTTCGCCACCGGCAGCTACGACTAGTTCGGGGCCGTCAATCGGTCCGTGGTGTGGGTGCGCTGCGGGTAAGCGGCCGCCAGGAAGGCTGAGCCTGGGTATTGAACGGCGACGCCGACGTGGCATGCCGAGCCCGGCCGGGACCGGGGGGTGTCTGCTTGGCCGCGTGCCCGTCCGCCTCGCCCGTCGTCCTGGGCTAGCGCTCATGTTCCCTTCATCGAGCATGACCTTGGCCAGCGGGCAACCCTGCACCCAGTCGTCGAGGGCGGCTTCGGGCCAGGGTCTGTCGGGGCCGTTGCGTCGGTCGAACTCGGCGACGGAGACGCTCCCGACCCGTCGGTGCTCCGCTGGGTCGGCGATCACCTCGGCGGTCGCAAGGAGATCGGCGGTAACCCCGTGTTCGAGGTGGAAGGTGAACTATGGATGGCTGGCCAGGTTGGCCAGCCAGTCGCTGGTCTTGGTGGCGGTGATGCCGCCGAGGTAGACGTCGTCGCCGAGGCGGTAGAAGACGATCTCGATCCGTCTCGCCTCGCCGGTGCGCCGCCCGGTGGTGATGATGTCGATCGTGCGGTCTTCGAGCGTCGATGAGCTGTCGATGGCGAGCGCCCGGCGGGCCGCCGTCTCCCACGCCGCTACCGTCCGGGTGCACGGTGCAGTGACCCTGCTCGAGGTCTTTGATGAGGCCCGGTCGCCGCCGACGGCACCGTCGAGCTCGCCCTCAACAAAGCCAAGTACCAGCCCCAACAGGTGTGGGTGGCGGCCAACGGCGCGGTCACGGCGCCCGGCGAGGGGATGCCGGCGCGGTTCACGTCCACGCCGTTCGCTTTCTGCCTGCGCTGCCGGGTGTCCTACGAGCAGGTGCGCGGCAACGACTTCTCCAAGTTGGCGACCCTCGACCAGGAGCGGCGATAGTCGGCGGTGACGGTCCTGTCCGCCAGCGTTGTCTGGTCGCCGCGCGGTCAGCCCGCCGCGCGCTCAGCACCCCGGTGCGCCTCCCGCCTCTGTGTTTGGCGGCGGTGCGGGTTTCTCCCACACCGAGACGTGGCTGGTGGCGTCGGCGGTGAACGGCGCCCGATGCCAGTCGGCCCAGCGGTGCCGGAGGGCCAGGCCGGCGAGTCGTGCCATGAGGTCGAGGTCGGAGGGGCATACGTAGCGAAACGGCGTGACCGTCTCGCTCACGGTGGTGCCGTCGGAGTGGAGGTGGTGGGAGACGGCCCGTTGGGCGACGAGGTCGACGTAATGGTCGTAGCCGATGTGTCCGGGACCGTGGTCGAACACCCGGGTGTGCTCGCCGGGCGGGAGGCGGCGCAGGTCGGGGACGGCGACTTCGACCACGAACACGCCGCCGGGATCGAGGTGGGAGGCGGCGTTGGCGAAACAGGCGACCTGCTCGTCTTGGGTGGTCAGGTTGCCGATCGTGTTGAACACCAGGTACACGAGCCGGAACCGCCCCGGCGTCCGTGTCGTCGCCATGTCTCCCACGGCCACCTGCAGCCGCTCGGCGCCGGGTTTCACCCGCAGCCGGTCGAGCATCGCGGTCGACAACTCGATGCCCGACACGGGCACACCGCGCGCCGCCAGCGGCAGAGCGACCCGGCCGGTGCCGACAGCCAACTCCAGCGCGGCGCCGTCGCCGGCCAGCCCGGCGAGCACCTCCACCGCCGGGTTCACCACCTCGGGGGCGAACATCGCCGCCTCGCTGCGGTCGTAGACCGCCGCCACCTCGTAACCGAAATGGTCGTCGGGCACCCCGCCGATCATGAAGCCGCGAGCCTCCTCCAACAGCGGTTTGCCGAAGCCTTCGGCGAGGGCGTCCAGGTCGACCCGGGCGTGACCCAAACGCGACCCACCGAGCGGGCAAACCGGGTCAGACAGGAGCACGAGCGGTCATTCACGGTCACCCCGAACCATCAGTGACCTGCGCCTTCGAGTGGGGCTAGCTGGAATCGAACCAGCGACCTTAGCATTATCAGGTCTGTGCAGGCAAACCCGCTGACCTGCCCGAACGCACGGAACGGCAGGTCAGGTACCATGTCAGCCTGGCCAAACGTGACCATTGAGGACCCTTCCTGGCCAACGCTTGTGGTGCATCCGTGGTGCAGAGCAGTCCGGGGGCATGCCTGGACGCTTTCGGTCCGAGTCGCCGCTCCGCCCCCGATGTGACCGCCAAGGCGCCAGCCGCCCCAAGGGTCATCGGGAGTCAGGCGGACGATCCGCGGCGGGCGGACGGCGTACGCTCCGTGGTGTGGAATTGCCCAGCGCCGATGATCGACTGCTCCGAGAAGCGGCCGGCCTTCTGGCCGAGCTTGCATCCCGGCACGGGATCACCGCCGTCCAACTCGGCACCGATCCCGCTGAGCTCGTGGTCACCTTGGAGGAGGGCCGTACCTACTTCGACCTCGCCGAGTTCGAGGCCGAGGCCGAGGCCCTGCTCCGCCACCGCGTCCGCGTCACCTCCTCTGGTGCGCCTGGGGCTCATCCTCGCGAGTCGCTCGCTCCCATCCCGACTGCGTGAGCCGCCCAGAGGAGGTTGCTGCGCAGCTCGACGCTGCGATCCACGGCCTCGAGGAGGTACGCCGGGTCGTCTCCGAAGGTGGCCGAGAGGCCTTCGACGCCAGCGAGGACCGGAGCCGTGCTCTGGCGTTCTGCTGGGTGAGCACAGGCAGCGCCCTCGAGCACTAGGCGCAGATGACCGGGGCTCCCCAGGGCGCACCCCCGTTGTCGGCACCCATACGGTTCCGGGATCGCCTCGCCCATCAACGTCTCGACAAGCTGGACCTCGACCTTCTCTGGGAGACCAGTGTTCGGGACTCTCCATTGCTCCTCCGGGTCCTGAGCAGCCTGCGCGACCAAGGCAGCCTCGGGTAGCCGCAGCAGGCAGACAGCTCACCCGCCGAGCTAGCCCATGTCGGTCATGAGAGGAAGGGCGTCCCGTGCAAGAAGAGTGGAGCCGAAAGGGTGCGACGCTCAGCGACAAGACAGCACACAAAGAACTCGGCCTCACCCAGGAAGAGATCGTCGCCGCGATCGACGCCGGACAGCTTCACGACCGAGTCGGCGCGATCGCCGGCAACCCCTGGCTGAGGCTCCTTCGCCGCGAGGTTGAGGAACTCATGGACAGCACCCACGACGATCGGGACCACCGGCAGCGTCGCACGAGCGCCGAGTTGACCGAGGTCGACCGTACCTTGAAGAAGCTCCGAGCCGAGGTCGCCACGCTGGAGGCGCATCGCGCCAAGCTGCATGCCGACCTGGAGGCATGATCGTCGGGAGGGTCCCGTGCGTCGGCTTTCGGCACACAGGCTCGTGGGACCACCTGTCCACTACACCGACTGCGGAACGAACATTCTGCTCGGCCCGAGCAGCGACCGGCCTTCCGAAGCGCCACGCCGAGCGCCGACTCGGCGCTGGTCTTTGGCGGCTGGCCGTGCGTGGCCGCAGGGTGCCGATCACCCAGTTCTGCTCGGCGGCCCCACGATTAAATCTTGGGCCGCCCCTTGGTCGGCCACTCGTAGTGAGGCGGCAAAGAGCCTGAAAGTCGGTGCTTCAGTGCTCGGAACCGGGAGTGCGACGGCGGACGGCGGTTCCGCTTCGCTCCGGCTCATCTGATGGTTTCGTCGACGGTTCTATCCCATGGGATCCGGAAGCGTTGTTCAGGTCCGAGGGTGCGTTCCTGGGGTAGGAAAGTTTTCAACGCGATGGGCATGCCGAGGCGCAGCACCGCGATGCCGGCCGGGCCGACGGTCTTGGGGGAGGAGGTGCGTTCTCCCC
>JAJZJY010000592.1 GCA_021809885.1 Actinomycetes bacterium | reverse complement strand
ACGTTCCGGTGGTGACGGCGGTGCTGGGGTTGGGGAGGGGTCTCGGTGGGCAGCGGCTGGCGGTCGAGGCCGTGCTCGAGGATCGAGCGGACCGAGGTGCAAACCGTGGGCCCGATTTGCGCAATTGCTGTACCAAGCCGACGGTCGTGTCGGTCAGCGCACCGCGCTGGCTCGACGGGTAGAGGAGCACCGCCGCGGACGCGACCTTCGTCCGTGCCGCCCCGCCGCGGGCTCGTGGGGCCTCGTCCTGGCAAGACGCCGGTTCGCCTATTCCCGAGGTACTCTGATTGCCGAGGAGGACGCAGCCATGCGCTTCGAACGGGTAACGGTACGACCAGGGCAGATGGGTGGCCAGCCCTGCATCCGGGGCCTGCGGATCCCCGTCGCCACCGTCGTCGACATGGTCGCCGACGGGATGAGCGCCGATGAGGTCGTGGCCGCCTTGCCGGACCTGGAGCCCGCGGACGTCGCCGAGGCGCTGCACTATGCGGCGGCCGCGCTCCAAGAGCGCCTGGTCCCCCTGCTCGACCCCGCTTGAGGTTCCTTGTCGACCAGTGCCTCTCGGTCGAGTTGGCCGAGCGGCTGGCGGCAGCTGGTCATGACGACGTCCACGTAGCGAGCTACGGACTCTCTCGGGCTGACGACGAGGAGATCCTCGCCCGGGCGGCAGCCGAGGGACGGGTGCTCGTCTCTGCCGACACCGACTTCGGCGGCCTACTTGCAGCCCGAGACGTCGTCGTGCCCTCGGTCGTCTTGTTCCGTCGCCGCACTCGGCGCCGGCCCCACGAGCAGGCCATGATCCTCCTCACCAACCTGGCCGTCGTCGAAGAAGATCTCGACACGGGGGCGATCGCCGTGGTCGACGACGCCGGCATCCGAATCCGCCGGCTCCCCATCGGCGGTACGTGACCCGAATACCACAGTCACCCGTGCCCCATAGCGGAGGTAGGCGGAGCATCGAGTCCTTCTGCCCCATCTGAGGTGATTGACCGGCGCACAGGACTTGACCATCCCGCAATGCGGTCGGCTCCGTTCTGGTCAGCTCGACCTCGTGATTCACGTATGTGGCAGCATTGAACGATGAGCCCAGGCGCTGAGGGCCCTCGAGTCTTTCGAACGCTCAGGGGAGATGCGATCGAAACGACGACGTCGGCCTATGGCAGCGTCGGACGACTTTTCACCGGGGAAGGTCTTGAACTGGTGTGGGTCCGGAAAGAGAACGAGGAGGTGGATCCCGGCTGGTTCTCTCAGAGCGCAGTGGACCTCATCGTCGTGCTACAGGGAGGACTGAGGTGCGAGTTCGATGATCCGGCGTCCGAGAGCACCAACCTTTGTGCCGGCGACGTCCTCATACTTCCGGCGGACACGAGGTGCCGAGCGTACCGGTGGCCGAGAGAACAGCGCGACGCCACGATCTTCATCGCTATCTACCCCAAGCCATGACGCGAGTAGCGTGCCGCGGTCCGCGTCGCGAGGCTCCCTTACCGGCGCCCGCCACGCGACCCCGGTCTGTCAGGCTGACGTGAGACACCTGCAGTAGCCGACCATCCCACCAGGGCGAGACAGGAACACGTAGAACCGTGACCATCACGACTGCGACGTTGACTTCGCGCGCCCATGATGGCGTCGTGACGAGAGAGGACCCGGCGGCCAAGCCGACTCGGCGGCGGTTCAGCGCTGCCTACAAGCTGGCGATCCTGCAGGAGTACGAGCGCTGCTCGGACTCGGGTGAAAAGGGGGCCCTCTTGCGCCGGGAGGGCCTCTACTCGAGCCACATCGTCGAGTGGCGCCGGGCCAAGGAGGTCGGTGCCCTCGCCGGCCTCGCCCCGAAGGTCCGGCGTTCCACGCGCAGTGCCGAGCATGCCGAGATCGACCGGCTGCGACCGCGCAACGAGAAGCTCGAGGCCCAGCTTGTCGCTTGCCAAGCACAAGCAGGCGCTCGAGATCCAGGGAAAAGCATCGGAGCTCTTGGCGAGGCTGCTGGCCGAGAGCACCGAGGAGACGACCCAGCAGCCCGAGAGGCCCGAGCGGTGATCGAGGACTGCTTCTGCCAGATCGAGCCGTTGCTCGGCGCGAGGGCGGCGTGCACCGCCGTCGGGCGTTCCCGGGCCACCCACTACCGCCGGCAGCGCCCCGGCCGGGTGACGCCACGCCGGGCGCGCCCCTCGCCGGCGAACAAGCTTTCCGGCGGCGAGGTCCAGGCCGTCCTCGACGTGCTGCGCTCGGCCCGCTTCGCGGACGACTCGCCGGCCCAGGCGTTCTACACGCTGCTCGACGAGGGCACCTACCTCGCCTCGGAGTCCACCTTCTACCGGATCCTGTGCCAACACGGCGAGGTGCGCGAGCGCCGGCGCCAGGCCACCCACCCGGCGAAGAAGAAGCCCGAGCTCGTGGCCAGAGGACCGAACCAATGCTGGAGTTGGGTGAAGGGTCCAGAAACTCCCAGCCACCGTCTTGACCAGCCAGTATGGAGTCGGCGAGGCTGCTCGCCGTGGTGCTCTCCTTCCTCTAGCGCCTGGTCCATCGCGCCTTTGGAGCGCTCAAGCTGGCGAGGAGGGACACCATCGCCAAGGACGCCGAGATCCTCGTGTTGCGCCACCAGGTGGCGGTCCTTCGTCGCCAAGTCGGCCGCGCCCGCTTCACCTGGTCGGACCGGGCACTGATCGCCCTGCTCGCAGGTCTCATGCCACGAGAGCGGTGGACGGCATTCCTCGTCACGCCGAAGACGATCCTCGACTGGCATCGCCGTCTCCTGGCTCGACGCTGGACCTATCCCCACCAACGACCCGGGCGACCATCACTTGAACGAGAGACCGTCGAGCGCATCGTGCGCTTCGCCCGGGGAAATCCCCGGTGGGGATACCTACGCATCGTCGGAGAACTGCGGAAGCTCGGCATCACCGTCTCCAAGGCAAGCGTCGCCACCGTGCTCGCTCGACACGGGCTTCCCCCAGCACCACGGCGTGAGGGACCGACCTGGTCGCAGTTCCTCACCGCTCAGGCCAAGGGGATCTTGGCGACCGACTTCTTCCACGTCGACTCGGTGATGCTCAGGAGCTACTACGTCCTTTTCGTCATCGAGGTGGACAGCCGCGTCGTGCACCTGCTCGGAGTGACGACCAACCCGGTCATGGCCTGGGTCGCCCAGCGAGCACGGAACTTCACCTCGGATCTCGAAGATGCCGGTCGTCGGTTCCGCTTGCTCATCCGCGACCGGGACACGAAGTTCACGGCATCGTTCGACGAGGTGTTCAAGGCCATCGGCATTTCCGCCATCCGCACGCCGGTGCGATCACCGAAGGCGAACGCGTTCGCCGAGCGCTTCGTCCGCACCGTCCGTGAAGACTGCCTCGACCACCTGCTCATCTACTCCATGTGTCACCTACAAGCGGTGCTCGCTGACTACGTCCGCCACTACAACGAGGCTCGCCCGCACCGCGGACGCAGGCTTGCGACCCCACTGCCTCGCCACGACCAGCCACGCACCGGCGAGATCTGCCGGCGCGACATCTTCGGCGGCATCATCCACGAATACGACCGGGCTGCCTGAGGTCAGACCCCGGGCCCACCCAGCGCGTTGAACGCGTTGGCCGTGCGCGACGATCCACAGCTTGGACCCATGAGCCACCGGCCTCCATCACGTCCTACTCGAAGTGACCTGCAAAGCGCTCGTGCCATCGGCTGCTCCGACGGATCTCGGTCCCGGCAAAGCTCCCACGCACCTCCGGCATCGAGTTCTTGGATCCAGGACCCCGCGACCGCAGGCGTCCGCCGGGGCTGGTCACGCCTGTTCGGGCGTGCGCCCAACGCGCTCATGTACGCGCTCTGCGTCGTGGTGCGCAACGTCCGGATCGTCCTCGCCC
>JAJZJY010000591.1 GCA_021809885.1 Actinomycetes bacterium | reverse complement strand
TGGGGAGGGGCTCGAAGCCCGCGGCGGCACGCTCGAGGCGCTGCATGTCGCCGGCCCCGGCGACGCCGGCGGCGTCGAGGGCGGCGGCAGCCAGGAGGGCGTTGCGGCGGTTGTGGTCGCCGAGCAACCCGAGCCTCTCGACCCAGGGCGGCGGCTGGCCGGATCCGAGGCGGACCCAGCGGACCCTCGGCCCGAGCAAGCCTTCGTGTTCCTGCACGGTCAGGTCGTCGCCGTTGGCGACGGTGACCTCGGCGCCGGGCCGGCTGCAGAGCGACAGCTTGTCGCTGTAGTAGGTGGCGACGTCGCCGTGCCAGTCGAGGTGGTCGGGGGAGAGGGCCGTGACGACCACGACGGGCGGGGAGGTGGCGACGTCAGCGGCCTGGAAGCTCGAGGTCTCGAGCACCCACAGGTCGGGCAGCTGGCCCGGGACCGTGGCCGCCGGGTCCCACGGGGGCAGGCCCAGGTTGCCGCCGATGAAGACCCTCCGTCCGAGCCCGGTGGCGAGGTGCCCGGCGACCGCCGTCGTCGTGCTCTTGCCCTTCGATCCGGTGACGCAGACGACCCGGTCCAGGTCCGCCTCCTCCAGCCACAGTGCGAAACCTCCGGTGACGGCCACCCCGGCCTCCTCCAGGGCGGCGACCGCGGGGAGGTGACGGCTGACGCCCGGCGACTTCACCACCACGTCGCATGCCAGGAGCCGATCCAACCCGGCCCCGCCGCCGACCACCTCGTGACCCTCCACCACCCCCGCCAGGTGGTCGTCGACGACGACCTCCGGAGTCGCGCCGAGATCCGCGAGCTTGCGGAGGTTGGCCGCTCCCTCGACGCGGGCGCCCCACACGCCGACGCGGCGCCCACGCAGGTCAGACCAGGAGATCTTGGGGCGCATACCGATCGGGCACGGCGCCCGGCCCCATTGGGGCGAGCAGGCGGTCGGCGTCGGGGGCGGATTGGCCGAGGTCCGTTGCCAGGGCCTGCAGCAAGGCCGTGCCGGAGCGGTCCGGGCGGCCAGCTGCCAGGACGGCAGCAGCGGCGCACTCCTCGACGTCGCCGACGCACTCCCACGGCTTCGGGTCGCTCGACAGCCCGACGAGGGTGCGGAATTGCGCCGTGCGGGCTGGGTCACGGAGCGGCTCGCTCCCGCCGAACACGGCTCCCAGCCGGTCAGCGGGCAGCCACGGCGCCAGGATCAGGTCGATGAAGCAGCACTTGTCGCACTCGCCGCACCAATGGTCGAGCCTCCGGTCGGGGTCAACGGCAAACGCCCGGTTGCAGCTGCGGAACACCGGGTGGTAGCGGTCCAGCCCGGCGAAACGTCGGGCGACCCACAGCTCGCTCCACGGCCGGAGGAAGGAGAAGTACCCGGGTGCCGACGGAGCGAAGGATCGGCCGAGCTGCGCACGCAGCGCCTGCTCGAACACCCAGCCCTTGGACCACTGGTGGTTGACACCGTCGGCGTTGCCGACCGACGCCGACCACTCGTTGGACATGACCACGGTGTCATGGCCCTGCACGACGGCGACGAGGACGGCGATCGCTGACAGGATGCCGGTCACCGGCACGTGCCCGTTGAGCCAACCCCGGGACGTGGACGACAGGATGGTGTCGTCGATGCGTCGGCTCGCCCGGGCGATCGGCAGACCGGTGACGGCGGCGGCGTCCTCGATGGCGGCGAAGCGGTCCCCCTCGCCGCTCAGCACGAACAGCGTTGGGCTAGCAGCGCATGAGCGCATGGCTTCCACCGTGACGATGGAGTCGATGCCGCCGCCGAAGGGGACGAGGGGGCGCCCCCCGACGGGCGCTTCGAAGGTGGCGGCAGCGCCCGCCGGAGCTCCGCCCTCGAAGCGCAGCGCGGTGAGGTCGAGGCCGTTGCGGTGGGCGAACTCCCCGAGCCCCTCGACGTAGAACAGGCGCAGCATGTCGAGGTCCCCGCTCCGGGCGGGGGTGTCAGCGAGGTCTACGACCGGTGGGGCGCCCGCCTTGTAATAGGAGACGCCCGCCAGCAGGTAGACGAGTCGGGCGGCCTCGGCGGCCGCCGGCGTGCCCCAGTCCCCGCCCGGCGAGGCGACGCGCTCCTCGAAGGTGTGGCCGTCGAGCTCGTAGCGGCACCGGAGCACCCCGGCGACGGGGTCCAGGTCCGAGCCGGCGTAGCGGAACGCCGCCGCCGGGCCGAAGCGCCCTTGCGTCATGTGGTCGCCGCCAGCGCCCTGTGGCGAGCGAGTCCGAGCTCGATGATCTCCTCCAGCAATTCCAGGGGGTGGCGGGGCGGGTCATCGGCCAAGGCCTGGTGGTAGAGCACGGTGGAGGGGGTGAGGGCGGGGAGGGTGTTGGCCTCGATCACGATCACCTCGCCGGTGACGGCGTGGAGGAAGGCATCGACGCGGGCATAGCCCTCGATGCCGAGCGCCTCGGCGACCGCCTCGATCCGACGGCGGGCGGTGGCGACGGCCTCGGGGCGGATACGACCGAGCGGCGGAGGCGGAGGCGGGGTGATGTTGACACCGGTGCCGCCCATGAACTTCTCCTCGAGGCTGAGCACGCCGGCGGTGGCGACGGTCATGCTCGGTGGCAGGGCGTGCAGGGAGCCGGCGGTGCCGACCAGGCCCACCGTGACCTCCACCCAGCCGCCGCCGGTGCCGCGCCAGTCGAGGCGCCGGGTCCCGTTGCCGCCCTCGACGACGGCGACGCGGTCGGTCTCGATGAAGGCCTCGAGCAGCAGCGCGTCGGTGCCCTGGGGGGGGAGCTCGACAACCTGGTCGTCGCCGAGCAGGGAGAAAGTCCCCGCTGGTATGCGGGTCGACCCGTGCTGGAGGTGGTCCAGGTAGGCCGCCAGCTCGCCCCGGCCCCGCAACGGGACCACGCCGGCCGAGCAACCATCGGCCAGCGGCTTGACGACGAGGGTCGCCGTGCCGCACGCAGTGACGGCCCGGTCCCAAACCTCGGCGCTGGCGGGCAGGCCGACTCGCAGCCGGGGTGCGGTGCCGACGCCGTCCACGGCAGCAGCGGCCACGACAACCCCTGTGAGCTCCTTGTCCATCGCCAGCGCTGACGCCTCCGGCCCCGACCCGTTGTAGGCCACCCCCAGCTGGTCGAGGCGGCGTTGCATCGTCCCGTCCTCGCCGGCGCCGCCGTGAAGGGCATTGAAGACGAAGCGCCGGCCGGCAACGAGCTCGTCCAGGCTCACCCGCCGCGGCGGGTCGACGGAGGGAAGCTGCAGGCCGAGCCGCCGGTGGATGTCGGCCGTCAAACGTTCGGTTTCCTGCCTGCCTCCGGCGGCTTCTTCGCAGGCTGCCCGGATCTCCTCGACGGTGTGGCGCAGGGCCGCCGGGTACGACAGCATCCACACGCTGCCGTCGGCGTCGAGCAGAGCGGGCTCCGGCCGGTAGCGGGCCGAGCGCACCAGCTTCAGCCACACGTTCGTGCCCGACAGCACCGACACCTGCCGCTCGGCGGTTGTCCCCCCCAACAGCACGGGTATGGGCTCCCGGTCGGCTGCGGGGCTGCTGTCCGGGAGCGGCGGGGCGAGACCGGAGCGGTCGCAGCTCCGGGACACGACGAGGCGGAGGGCGTCGCGGTGGGTCATGCCCGCCTGGGCGGCCTGGATGAAGAGGAAGCTGTTCTGCTCCATCCCGCTGACGGGATTGACGTCTGAGACGACGATCCTCCCGTCGTCGGTGAGCCAGGCGTCGATCCGGGCGAAGTCGCGCAGCCCGAGAACGGTGAAGGCGCGCTCCGCCGCGGCGCGCACCGCGTCCACCTGCGCCGGCGCGAACCGGGGCGGGCAGTGGTAGCGGGCGTCGTCGCTCGGCAGGTACTTGTGCCGGTAGGAGAGGATCTGGTGCGGCGAGCGGTCCTGCAGCTCGACCTCGACGGG
>JAJZJY010000590.1 GCA_021809885.1 Actinomycetes bacterium | reverse complement strand
GGGACTCCGGCGCGTGGCCGCTGGTGCTGGTGTCGACCGCAAGACCGCCCGCCGCTACGTGGATGCAGCGGTCTCCCTCGGGCTCGATCGAAGCGGCGGTGAGGACCAGCTCACCGACGAGCTGATCGGCGGGGTGTGCGAGGCCGTCCGCCCAGCCCGGCAGAACGGCCACGGTGCAGCCTGGGAAACCGCCCGCTCGCACCAGGGAGACATCCAGGCCTGGGTGGACGACGGCCACACCGTGGCCAAGATCGGCGATCTTCTCCGCCGCCGTGGCGTCGAGATCCCCGAGCGCACGCTCCAGCGGTTCTGCGTCGAGCGCTGCGGTGCCGGCAAGGACCGCTCCACCGTCCGGGTGGCCGACGGCGATCCGGGCAAGGAGCTGCAGGGCGACTTCGGGCGGATGGGGATCATCCTCGATCCCCACACCGGCAGGCGTCGGGTCGTCCATGCCCTCATCGTGGTGGCCGTGTACTCACGGCACATGTTCGTCTGGCTGACCTTCGGCCAGACGACCGGGGACGTGATCGCCGGTCTCGAGGCTGCCTGGTCGTTCTTCGGGGGTGTCTTCCCGATCCTCATCCCCGACAATCTGACGCCGGTCATCACCAAGGCCGAGTGAACCGAAGCGAGGATCAACGACACGTTCATGGAGTACGCGCAGGACCGGGGGTTCCTCGTCGACGCCGCCCGGGTCCGCCGACCGACCGACAAGCCCCGAGCAGCGCCAGGTGCCGTTCGTGCGCGGTCGGTTCTTCAAGGGCGAGGCGTTCGTCGACCTGGCCGACGCCCAGCGCCGGGCCGAGGCGTGGTGTGCGACCGGGGCCGGCATGCGCATCCACGGCACGACACGGTGCCGACCGGCGGAGGAGTTCGTCGCGAGCGAGCAGGGGCTTCTCCTGCCTGCGCCGGTGAGCCCCTACGACGTCCCGGTCTTCTCGACACCGAAGGTCCACCGGGACCACCACGTGGCTGGCACGGGCGATCTACTCGGTCCCCGGCAACCTGATCGGCACGACGCTCACCGCCCGGGCCGACCGTTCCACGGTCAAGCTCTACGCGAAGGGCCAGCTGGTGAAGGTCCATCGCCGCCAACCGCCCGGAGGTCGGGCGACCGACCCGGAGGACCTGCCGTCAGAGCGCAGTGCCTACGCCCTGCGGGACATCGACCACCTCATCGAGCTGGGTCGCTCCCACGGGGAGGCGATCGGGATCTACGTCGAGGCGGTGCTCGACAACCCGCTGCCCTGGACCAAGATGCGCCAGGCCTACCGGCTGCTCGGGCTGGTGAAGAAGTGGGGGGCCGAAAGAGTCGAGCTGGCGTGTCGGAGAGCACTCGAGGCGGAGGCGGTCAACGTCAACCTGATCGCCCGGATGATCGAGCGGGCGACCGAGGCCGAACAGGCAGAACGCCCCCCGGAGCCGACCCTGATCCGGAGCCGCTTCGCCCGTGACGCCGCCGAGTTCGTGCTGGACAGCGGGGTGTCGAGGTGAGCGCGCCGACGCCCGTGGTCTCGGCCGGACTCCGGTCCATCCTCACCACCCTGCGGCTCGGCCAGATGGCCGACACCCTGCCCGAGCGGCTGGTCACGGCACGGGAGTGCTCGATGCCCCACGTCGACTTCCTGGAGATGGTGCTCGCCGACGAGGTGGCACGTCGGGAGAAGCGGTCGGCCGGGGTGCGGGCCAAGGCGGCGCATCTCGACCCGTCGATGGTCTTGGAGGCCTGGGACGAGACGGCTGCGGTCAGCTACGACCGAGCGATCTGGGCCGAGCTCACCACCCTGCGCTTCGTCGATGAGAACCACAACGCGTTGATCCTCGGGCCGGTCGGCGTGGGCAAGACGTTCCTCGCCACCGCGCTCGGCCACATCGCATGTCGGCGCCGCTATCGCGTCCACTTCGAACGGGCCGACAGGATGTTCAAGCGGCTGAAGGCCGCGCGGCTCGACAACTCCGCTGAGGCGGAGCTGCGCAAGCTCATCGCAGCCGACCTCCTCGTGATCGACGACTTCGCGCTCCACCCGCTGGACGCCACCGAGACCAACGACTTCTACGAGCTGGTCGTGGAGCGTCACCGCAAGGGGGCAACGGTGATCACGTCGAATCGGGATCCGAGCGAGTTCCTCGCCCAGATGGCCGATCCGTTGCTCGCCCAGTCCGCCGTGGACCGGCTCCAGAGTGCGGCCTACGAACTGGTCGTCGAGGGTGAGTCCTACCGCAAGCGCCAGAAGCCCCGGGCCGTCTCGGGGACCGCCCTCAGCGAGACGGCTCGCACCCGGGCGCGGCCCACTGGTTGACATCGCCAGTCCAATCGGGAAGCATCACGAACAACCGGCACGGTGAGGGACGAGGTGGTCCCATGCTCGTGGCGGGAGGGTGGTCCCATCGGAGTGGCGGGTGACAGGGGACCGGGCCGCCTGCTCGGTAAGCTTCTTGAGCACCAGCGACTGTGACGGCGCCAAGGGATCCTCCACCACCCGCTACCCGGCGATCACGATCGGAGCGCTCCAGGCTCGTAGGGAACATCGCAAAGTGAGACTCTGCCCGTTCGCACCCAGCGGGCCAGGTACCCTCCCGGGGCATCGCGGTCGAGCGCCGCTCGGCCTCCGAGGGTGGCGCGCAGCCTCTCTTCCCCTCAGCGGCGTGAGTTTCTCGGCCGTCCAGCGGAACCCGTAGTGCGCCCCGGGATCCCTCTTGCACGCCACGTTCCGGCGCCATATCATGAAATGTGACGTGGCCTCGTTCTCTGCCAGAGAACCATCGCACATCTCACTCGATGAGCACCCTAACGAGAGGCTCTCTCCCGCCTTTGCAGCACTTCAGGAGCACATCTCTCGGGCGAGCGGATCCGCATATCGGGGTGTCCCATCTCTCCGCTATCACCGCTATTTCGCGCGACACGGCCGCACGAAACGCGTCGGCGACCTAGGGAAGGACTTCACGTGACGGCCACTCCTGTCTCCCCTCACCGGCCCTCCATCTCCCCAGAAGAGCGCGCTCGTCGACTGGGACTAGTGGTAGGCCGGATCGAGCGCCTCCCTATGACACGTTTCCAACGAAAGTTCTTCGCGGTTATCGCTACGGCATGGCTCGCGGACCAGGTTAATGTGGCACTCCTGGGGTTCCTCCTTGTCATCCTCCGGGAGTACTTCCACCTCAGCCTCGTTCTCGTTGGGGTCCTGGGCTCGATGACGTACGCGGGTCAGCTCATCGGAAACGTGCTCGCCGGCTATGCGGCGGATCGATGGGGAAGAAGGCGAGTCTTTCAATCTACCATGATCATCTGGGGGCTCGGGAGCATCCTTTCCGCGCTCAGCTGGAGCGTCATCCCGCTCCTCGTCTTTCGTTGCGTGGTCGGTATCGGCGTAGGGGGCGAAGCGCCGATTGCCCAGAGTTATCTCTCGGAATTCGTCGTCGCGAAAGAGCGTGGCAAATACATCGCATGGATGGAGGGCTTCTGGTCGGTCGGCTATGTTCTATCCGGTGCCATTGCTTTCGCTATTATTCCGATCTTGCCCCGGGATGGGTTCCGCGTCGTGTTCGTCATCACGGGACTCCTCGGTGCAGTAATTTTTTACCTGCGCCGCCACATCCCGGAGTCCCCGCGCTGGCTTGCTGAAAACGACCGCTTTGAAGAAGCTGATGGGGTCCTGCGTAACATAGAGGGCGAAGTGAGAGCGTACTATGGCGGTCCTCTCCCTCCGCCGAGAGACCTGGGGGTCTCCCTGGCACGGCCGAATCGTCCTGGGGCGTTCACCGCGATCTCAACGCTCTGGCGCGGCGAGTACCTGAAGAGAACCATTATGGCTGCTGGGCTCTGGTTCTTTGCTCTACTGGGCTACTTCGGACTCACAACTTGGCTTACTACCCTCCTCAA
>JAJZJY010000589.1 GCA_021809885.1 Actinomycetes bacterium | reverse complement strand
CCGCACCCTAAAGACCCGGCGCGACGAGCTCGAAGAAGCAGCCGACCTCGCCGCCATGGACCCGCCCGCCCAAACCGACATTGACGCCCTACGCACCGAGCTCGCCCACATCGTCGCCAACGGCACCGACGCTCATCGCAAGGCTGCCGCCCAAGCCTTCGTCCACCGCCTCGTCGTCGTCGAACCCGGCGTCATCCAACCCACCTACCTCATACGCGGCGGCATCCCCACCGATCCGGACGACAACCCCGACCAAACCGCCCCCACGTCGGCGTCTCGCGCCGTGACAAAAATGGTGGAGGTGACATCCCTCGTTCGCGGATGTCCGCGCCTCTGATCCTACGAATGCGCTGGTCACGGCCTCTGCATAGGGCACTGCCTTAGGGCAGCCCTTGCTCAATCGGACGGCGTAAGACCCTTCCTGGCGATAATCCGGATGCCTCGCGTCGAGCGACGCTGCGACGGATCTTGTCGACGTCGCGCGACAGGGCGTCCACGAGCGAATCGAGGGTGGCGGTGCCCCGCTCCGCGGCGAGTCCTTCCACAACCCAGTCACGAACCAAGGCAGAAGCAGGGATGGCCGCCTCGTCGGCGATCCGCTGGATCTCCTCGGTCTGCTCGGGAGTGAGACGAACGGAATAGACGACCGAGCGACTCTGTCCCCTGCGCACCGCACGATCCGAGAGAGGCTGGTCCCGGCTTGCTTCCGACGCAGCGGCTTCCTCGGTGATGAGCTCTTCCAGCTCCTTCTTTTTCATCATTGATTCTCCCAGTATTGACGGGTTTGGGTCGCGTTTGCCTTCCAGGCGTTCACACCGATTAGCTCGTCGCACAGGTAGATGACGACGATGGCCATCCGGGCAGTCGGCGAGTAGCCGACAAGTCGATCCGTTCTCCCGGACTTCGACGCAGGATCGGGTGAGTCGGCGAGAGCGTCGTCGCCTGCGAAGGCTTCGTCGGCCCATGCCGGCTCGATGTCGATGTCGCCGGGAGGTCTGGCTGAGAGCGTACGGACTACTCGCTCCGGTACCGCCAGTCGAGACGTGGTTCCGGGTGCACCGAAACTATTGTACTACAATCGTCCGACGAGATGTGTGACTGCCCGGGAGGGCGCCTACCGTCGGTACTACCTCTGGAGATTCTGTCTGAGAAGATCCAGGTCAGCTGCCCCGTCGGGTAATCGGCACCCAGACGGTACCATCCGGCACGAGCGCCTCGATCGGGTGCTCATCCTCGGGCGCCGTCAGCTCGAAGCAGTCCTTGCCAAATACGTCGATCATTACAACTCGCACCGGCCCCACCGGTCGCTCAGCCAACGTGCGCCGTCCGCGCTCGACACGACTCCAGCGCACATCGGCGACGTCGACCTCGCCAGGCTACGAAGAGCCGATCGTCTGGGTGGCCTCGTCCACGAGTACCGGATGGTCTCCTGAGCTGGGCGGACGGGGTTCTCGGCACCCACGGGGCAGCAGAGCTTCTACCTCGGATCCCACATCCCCGGAGCAGATCATGCGTGCAGTATCTCTTCGACGAACGGGGTTCCGAACTCCCGATGGGGTCACCCGGCGAGGCGCGTGGAAGCCCGGGGCACTTGGCGTTGCTGTTCGCCGGTGTAGGCACTAAGGGGGCGGATGAGAGAGTTGGCGGCTTCTTGTTCGATGATGTGGGCGGTCCAGCCGGTGATCCGAGCCATCACGAACAAAGGGGTGAACATGGGGATGTCGAAGCCCATCAGGTAGTAGGCCGGTCCGGCCGGGAAGTCGAGGTTGGGCCATATCCCCTTTTCGGCCAGCATGGCCTGCTCCAGCGCCTCGTACATCTGGACCCAGCGCTGGCCGCCGGTCAGCTCGGCCATCTTAATGAACGCTGCTTTCATGGTGGGGACCCGGGAGTCGGCGTTCTTGTAGACCCGGTGGCCGAAGCCCATCACCTTGCGCTTGGCCGCCAGTTGCTCATGTAGCCAGTCCGCGCCGCGGGCCGGGTCGTCGATCTCCAGCATCATCTTCATCACCGCTTCGTTGGCCCCGCCGTGCAGCGAGCCCTTTAGCGCCCCGATGGCTGCGGTCACCGCCGAGTAGATGTCCGAAAGGGTCGAGGTTACGACTCGGGCGGTGAAGGTGGAGGCGTTGAAGCTGTGCTCGGCGTAGAGGATCATCGACACTTCGAAGCAGTCGAGCACGGCCCGGTCAGGGACCTGGCCGAAGCACATGTGGAAGAAATTCTCCACCCACCCGAGCGACGGGTCGGGGGCGATGCGTTCCTGGCCACGGCGGCGCCGGTAGTCGTGGGCGACGACGGTAGGCAGCTTGGCGAACATGGCTTCGGCCTTGGCCTGGTTGGCAGCCGGGGAGTTGTCGTCCTCGGCCGGGTCCTCGGCTCCCAGCGAGGAGATAGCGGTGCGCAGTACGTCCATCGGATGGCAGCTGTCGGGCACCCGGTCGATGATCGAGATGGTCGAGCGGTTCACCTCGCGCACCGCCCGTTCGGTGGCGCTGAAATGGCGCAGGGCCTCGGCGTCGGGGAGCTCGCCGTGCCAGATGAGGTAGGCGACCTCTTCGAAGCTGCACGAAGCGGCCAGCTCCTGGACGGGGTAGCCCCGGTAGGTGAGCGAGTTCGTCTCGGAGACCACGTTGGAGATGGTCGTGGTATCGACCACCACCCCGGCCAGGCCCTTGTGGATGTCGTTCGGCGTGCTCATGGGGTCCCTCCGGGAATGGTGAAGTTGAAAAGGTCGCTGTCGAACGCCGCGTAGGACTCGTATTCGACGAGTTCGTAGAGGCGGGCTCGGGTCTGCATCCCCTCGAGGAGTGAGGCCTGGGAGCCGGTGGCGGCGATGGTTTCGAGGGCTCGTTCGATGGCCCCCATGGCCACCCGCAGGGTGGTGACCGGCCAGATCACGACGTTGAACCCCAGGTTCTCCAGGGCGGTGGCGTCGAGCAGGGGGCTCTTGCCGAACTCGGTCATGTTGGCCAGTAGCGGCATGTCGAGCGCAGAGCGGAAGGCGGCGAACTCCGCTTCGCCCTGCAGGGCCTCGGGGAAGATCATGTCGGCGCCAGCCGCCACGTAGGCCTTGGCCCGGTCGATTGCCGTGTCCAGCCCTTCGACGGCTCGGGCATCGGTCCGGGCGCAGATCACGAAGGTCGGGTCCCGCCTGGCCAGCACCGCGGCGTGGATACGGCGGAGCATCTCCTCGGCCGGCACGACCGTCTTGGCGTCGAGATGGCCGCACCGCTTGGGGTTGACCTGGTCCTCCAGGTGGCAGCCGGCCACGCCCGCGTCTTCGAGGGCGGCGATCGTTCGGGCGACGTTGGCCGGCTCCCCGAAGCCGGTGTCGGCGTCGATCAGGACTGGCAGGTCAGTAACCCGGGCGATCTGACCACCCCGGCTGGCCACTTCGCTCAGCGTGGTGAGACCGATGTCGGGAAGAGCCAAGTCGGCCGAGAGCGCCGCCCCTGAGACGTACACGCCGTCGAACCTGTACGACGCCACCACTCGGGCGACCAGGGGTGAGAAGGCGCCAGGAAAGTGCAGGAGGCGTCCCGAGGCGAGACCGTCGCGGAAGGCCTGTCGCTTGTCGGCCGGCGTGACGCGACCCGTCGAGGGCTGACCGGGCGCGGACATCAGAAGAGCCCCTTGGCCAGGGCGGCATCATCAAGGGTGCCGTCGGGCAGGGCGACCGACAGGTCGGCCACCTCGTCGACACTGAGCGAACTGACCCTGCCGGCCAGGTCCAAGAACCGGTCCTGCTCGTCGGAGGGGACCACACCCTCGGCCAGGGTGCGGAACTTGGCGACGTACTCCTCCCGGCCGAACGGGCGGGCGCCCAGGGGATGGGCGTCGGGCACCGCCATCTCATCGGTGACCGCCGAGCCGTCGGCCAGGG
>JAJZJY010000588.1 GCA_021809885.1 Actinomycetes bacterium | reverse complement strand
CCGATCTCCCTACGTCATGGCCCGCCCCGCCGGTGAGAGGTACCCGGCGAACGGCTCATGAGCCGGACCGGGGGACCCGGCGGAGCGGCCGGCGTGGGCGCCGGTGAGGACGGCGCCCCGCCGGCGCGGCCGGGGTTCGGCATCCGCCGGCCGGAGGGGGCCACGGGCGACGAGGCCGAGGCGGCAGCACTTTCGGCGGCCCCGGCACTTCCGCAACTTCCGCCGGACGAGCTCATCGATCCCGACGAGGAACGGCGCCGCAGCAACCTCGACGATATCCTCGGCCGCCTCGACGCCGAGCTCGTCGGCCTCGAGCCCGTCAAGACCCGAATCCGGGAGATCGCCGCCCTCCTCCTCGTCGACCGCATGCGCCGGCGCTTCGGCCTCGATGCCCCCCGCCCGACGCTGCACATGTCCTTTACCGGCAGCCCCGGGACCGGCAAGACCACCGTCGCCGTCCGCATGGCCGAGCTGCTCCACGGCCTCGGCTACCTCACCCGGGGGCATCTCGTCGCCGTCACCCGCGACGACCTCGTCGGCCAGTACGTCGGCCACACCGCGCCGAAGACCAAGGAGGTCTTGAAGCGGGCCATGGGTGGGGTGCTCTTCATCGACGAGGCGTACTACCTGTACCGGGTCGAGAACGAGCGTGACTACGGCCAGGAGTCGATCGAGATCCTGTTGCAGGTGATGGAGAACCAGCGCGAGGACCTCGTCGTCATCCTCGCCGGCTACAAGGACCGGATGGACACGTTCTTCTCCGCCAACCCGGGGATGAGCTCGCGCATCGCCCACCACATCGACTTCCCCGACTACTCGGTGACCGAGCTGGCGACGATCGGCGGCCTCATGCTCGGCCAGGCCGGGTACCGGCTGTCGCCCGGCGCCGTCGAGGTTTTCGAGGACTACCTCCGCCGGCGCAAGGACCAGGCGCGCTTCGCCAACGCCCGCAGCGTCCGCAACGCCCTAGAGCGGGCCCGGCTCCGCCACGCCGGCCGGGTGCTCGGCGCCGGGCGGCCGCTCGGGCGCGACGACCTCGTCACCCTGGAGGCGGAGGACTTCCTGGCGAGCCGCGTGTTCGCCGGCCCGGAGCCGTAGCCCGGCCGGCGGAGCGCCGGCGGGGTTACGCAGGTCGGGCCGGCGGGTTACGCAGGTCGGTGGCACCGCGCAGAGTGTCTGGACGGAGAAGGGCTCCGGGAATGTTTGGAAGGTTGTTGTCGTGGAGCGACAACAACCTTCCAACGTTTGCTGACTCCGGCCAACTGAGATCTGCTCTGACCACCCTGGGCGGTCGTCGAAGGCTGTCGCTCGCCGGGGGCGCCCCCTCGATCCCCCGCCGCCGGAAGTCGTTGAACCGCGAATCGAATCCGGTCAGCGACAAGGGGCGGCCCAGCCGGATCACCCGGGGGGTGAGACGAAGTACCACCGGGACGCCCGCCAGTTGCCGAAGGGGTTCTGGGGTGCCCAGCCTCGCAGGGTTCGTTTGACCACCGAGATCTGGTTGTCCCCCGTGGGGAACCACAGGGCGGCGACCTGGCGGGAGAGGTAGTCCTCGGTGGCGTAGACGTAGCGCAACCCCGTTTGGGTGTGGGCCTGGGCGAGGAGGCGCTCGAAGGTCGGGGAGTAGTAGCCGCCGCCGAAGTAGTTGCCCTTCCCGAACTGCGAGCCGCCGGTCGGCAGGATGCTCATGTCCCCGTAGTCGGTGAACCACAGCGGGTAGAGGGCGATGGCGAAGTTGCACGGTCCGGGCGGGCACACGCCGTCGACGGAGAACATCGTCGTCGCGCTCGCCGGGCCGAGGACGATGTCGACTCCCGCCGCCTTGGCGGCGGTCTGGAAGGCCTCGGCTTGCGCCTGGACCCCGGCGTTGCCGGTCGTGTAGTTCATGTACAGCGAAAGGGCGCGCCCCTGGGCGATGCCCGCCCCGCACTCGTTGGGCCCGGTGCCGGGGCGCTCGCAGGCGACGTAGCCGTTGGGGCTGGCTCGCCAGCCGTGCGCGCCGAGCAGCGCCTTGGCGGCACCGATCGAGTACGGGTCGGGGTTGGTCCGCTCCTGGGCGCTCGCCCAGACATCGCCGGGGATGTTGGGCGCTGGACCGTAGGTGAGCTGACCGATGCCGTGCAGGGTGGTCTTCAGGTAGAGCGGCTGGTTGACGAGGTGCTGGAGCGCCTGGCGGATGTAGAGCTGGCGAACGAGCGGACCGTAGCGAGGGCTCGTGTAGCCGAATTCGGCCGATTGGAAGTAGTCGGGCGCCCACGGGGCGACCGTGTAGCCGTGGGTCGTGAAGTAGTGGCGCATGCCGAGGTCGCTGTAGGGGATCCATCCGTAGTCGATCGTCCCACTGCGCAGCTGGTCGACCTCGGCGGTGTCGCTCGTGAAGGTGGCGAGCACCACGTGGTCCAAGTGGGGCTTCTCGGGACCCGAGTAGTGACGGTTCACGCTGAGCACGGTGCGGCCGGTCGTGGGCTCGTAGCCCGTCAGGTGCCACGGGCCGTCCACGACCTGCCAGAGCGGGTTGGTGGCGTAGGTGGACAGCTTCTCGGACTGGCCGTAGAGGAACTGGAACACCTTCTTGGCGCCGGCGGGTGTTGCCGCATAGTTCCCCGTCTTGCTGCCAGCGGAGGTCTTGTCCCAGGCCTGGGCCGGCAGAGGGAAGATCTCGGTGAGCTGGTTGTCGGTGTACCACTGCTGGCTGTAGGAGCGGTCGAGGTGGAGGATGAAGACGGTGGGGCTCACGTAGTCGACGGATCGGATGTTGTCGGGGATCTCCCCGGGCACGTAGGTCCCGATGTTGCTCTTGCCCGCCTTGTACAGCTCGAAGAAGAACCGGATGTCGGCCGTCGTGACCGGGGTCCCGTCCGACCAGAGGTAGTGCTTCAGCCGGATGGTGACGGTCGTGTCGTGGTTGGAGTAGACGGGCGGGTAGGCGAGGCTCAGCTTGGGGTTGATCACCGGGCGACCCCCCTGGCCCCCGAAGTAGAGAGGCCGCCACATTCCCTCATCGGTGGCCAGCTGCCAGGGCTCCTGGTTGGCACTGTTCTCGAACGGGAGCATCCAGCTGAAGCTGTCGGTCGCCTGGAGGGCGTAGGTCGCCGTCCCTCCCGTGAGCACCTTGGCCCGGGGCTTCGCTGCCGACGTCGAACTGCCGCAGGCCGCCAGCACGAGAGCGAGGGACAAGGCGGCCGCCACGCCGGCATGGGGCGCCAGCCAGCGCCGCGCCTGTGGACCGATCTGGCCTGCCGCCACCCGGGGCCCCTCCTCGTGCGCCATGTATCCGTGCTCCCTTCGCAGGCTCCACGACCCTTCGCCGGGCGGCGTCCGCTGCGGACCTAGCGGCAAGCAGGGAGGCGAGCCGGGAGACTACTCGACGGTGTCCGGGCCCCCCGGTCATCCTCGACCGTCGGCCGGCGGGCTAGCGTTCGGCCATGGTCCGCGGGTCAGGAGGGCGCCGGCCACTCGCGCGCAGCGGGAAGCGGGCATCGGTCAGGAGGCCGCGCCTCAGCGAGGTCGTGGACGTCGACCGGCTCCTCGACGAGGAGGCCCGCCAGGCCCTCCACGGGGAGCTCACCGCCGCCCGGCCGGGGCTGGCGGCCCTCGACCAGCTCGAAGTGGCGTTGGACGACGACCACAGCCTCGGCCGGCTCCGGGCTGCCTTCTCGGCGGCCGTCTCCGGGGGCGTGAGGGGGCCGGGATGCTCGGCACCGCTCGGCGACCTGTTCACCGGGGCGGCTTGCCTCCACGACGGCCCCCTGCCGCTCGGTCGGATGGGCGTCAGGCTGAGCAGCGTGCTGGAGCGGGCCGGGTGGACGCGGTGGTCGACGCTCTGGGAGCGCTCCGTCGACGACGTCTCGCTGCTGATCAACGTCGGCCCGGCCGCCACCGGGGAG
>JAJZJY010000587.1 GCA_021809885.1 Actinomycetes bacterium | reverse complement strand
TCGGCTGATCCAGCGAGGGAACTGGCCGCCCGGCCGCCGTGCTTGCAGACGGGGACGCCGGCGCCGGCGACGACGACAGCGGCGATGGTCGACACGTTGATCGTCCCGCTCTGGTCACCCCCGGTGCCGCAGGTGTCCACCGCCCGTTCCCGCACGGCAGCGGGGAGCTGCACCGGCTCCGCTGCGGCGAGCATCGCGCGTACGAGCCCCCGCATCTCTTCGACGGTCTCGCCCTTGCACCGCAGCCCAAATGCGAAGGCCGCTATCTGCGCCGGGCTCGCCTCGCCGGCAAGGACCTCGGCCAGGGCCGCCGCCGCCTCCTCCGCGCTCAGGTCGGAGCGCCTCGCCAAGCGCCCGAAGACGCCCGGCCACCCGCCGAGGTCCTCCAAGGTCACGGGGTCGGGCACGGACCGACCGTAGCGGGCGGGCGATCGGGGTCGGCGGCGTGAGGCTGAGGTCCCGGCGGCTAGGCGGACCGGCGGCGCTGGCGGATCATCCGCCTCCGCTCGCGTTCGGTGGCGCCGCCCCACACGCCGTCGCGCTCCCGGTTGCCTATTGCCCACTCGAGGCAGGCCTGCCGGACCTGGCAGCCGTAGCAGATCGCCCGGGCTTCTTCCGCTTCCTCATCGCTCACCGGGTAGAAGATGTCCGGATCGACGCCCCGGCAGGCGGCCTTGTTGCGCCAACCGAGGGTCTTGGGCTTGTCCACAGCGGTTCCTCGTGGGGGTCGACGGTCTCCCGCCACCTGGTCCTGCCGGCAGCGGGATCGGTGGAGGGCTCTGGGAAGAAGGCCATTCTTGCCGGAACTGTCCCCGGGTGTCCATACCCGGCGCCCGCCAGTTCCTATTGCGAGGGGTCGACTTACAAGAGGATCGACGCGCTGACCTACCGTGCACGCATGGCAGCGCGCCGACCTCTGCCGCCGCCGGCCCGCTTCGACGCCGCCGCCAGCCGGGCTCGTCTGGCCTCCGAGGAGTTCGACGTCGTAGTCGTCGGCGGGGGGATCACCGGGTGCGGGGTGGCCCTCGACGCCGTGACCCGGGGCCTGCGGACGGCGCTGGTCGAGGCGGCGGACCTGGCGTCAGGCACGTCGTCTCGATCGTCGAAGTTCGTCCACGGAGGGCTCCGGTACCTGCACCAACGGGAGCTCGGGCTGGTCAGCGAGGCGCTCACCGAGCGCCAGACCCTGCTGCGCAACGCCCCGCACCTCGTGCGCCCGCTGCCGTTCTGCGTGCCGCTGTTCGGCCGTGAAGGCGTCGTCGCCGAAGGGATCGCCCGCGCCTACTCGACTGCCTTGTGGCTCTACGACCTGAGCGGCGGCGTCAGGATCGGCCACCGTCATCACCGCACGACGGCCGAGGACACCCTGCAGCACGTGCCGGGGCTGCGGGCGGACCGGCTCGTCGCCAGCTTCGTCTACTGGGACGCCCAAGCCGACGACGCTCGCCTGACCCTCGCCGTCGCCCGCACCGCAGCCGTGCACGGCGCCGTCATCGCGACCCGGGCGCCCGCCACAGCGCTCCTCCGCCGTCCTGGCGGCCGCGTCGGCGGTGTCCGGCTGGCCGACGGCACGACAGTGCGCGCCCGTGCGGTCGTAAACGCCGCCGGGGTCTGGAGCGAGGAGGTGGCGAGCCTGCCGGGGTCACCGGCGGACAGCCGGGTCCCCCATCTCCGGCCGGCCAAGGGCGTCCACCTCGCCTTCCCGTCCCACCGCCTGCCGTGCTCGTGGGCGACCGTCCTGACCGTCCCCGGCGAGCGGCGGACGATCTTCGTCGCCCCTTGGGATGCCCAGGGCGTCGATGCGCCCTCGGCTCCGGGCCGGTACACGTATGTCGGCACCACCGACAGCGACTACGAGGGCGGGTTGCGGTCCCCGGGCTGCGACGACGCCGACATCGACAGCCTGCTCGCCACGGTCAACACCTGGACAACGGCGCGGCTCACCCGGCAGGACGTCACCGGCTCCTGGGCCGGCCTGCGTCCGCTACTGGCCGGCGACCACCACGTGCGGTCTGCCGACCTCTCCCGTCGCCATCGGGTGGTGACGTCCACAGACGGCCTGGTCACCGTCACCGGCGGCAAGCTGACGACGTACCGCCGGATGGCGGAGGACACGGTCGACGCGCTCCTCCCGCTCCTCGGGGTGCGCCGCCAGGCCCACCGGTGCCGCACGGGACGCTTGCCGCTCGTCGGCGCGCTCGCATGGGAGCGGGTGCCCCACGGCGGCCCGCTCCTCGGGCACCGGGACATCCACCATCACCTCGTCGGCCGGTACGGCGCGGAGGCGGGAGCGGTCGTCGGGATGTGCGGCGCCGACCCTTCCCTCGCCCAGCCGCTGGTGCCGGGCCTGCCCTACCTGAGAGCCGAGGCGGTGTGGGCGGTCCGCCGGGAGATGGCCGTGAGCCTCGAGGACGTGCTCGCCCGCCGGACACGCGCTGCCCTGCTGGACCGGGCGGCGACGGTCGCCGCCGCACCCGACGTCGCCCGGCTCCTCGCCACCGAGCTCGGATGGGACGAGCGGCGCGTGGCGGAGGAGGTTGACGCCGTGCAGCGGAGCCTCGAGGTGGGCCCGGACTCGCGACTGTTGAGGAAGGCGACGTGAGCCGCCAGCCTCGTCCCTCCCCACCGTCGCGGCTGCGCGGCGGACCGGTCGGCTCGGTGTTCGGTCCGGGCGTCGAGGTGCCCGACGGGGTGATCGACCGGCTGCGTGATGCCTGCGCCGATGTGTCGGTGGAGCCGGCAGCCCTCGCTGCCGCCGGGCGGGACTGGTGGCCGCTGTCGGTCTGGTGGGCACTGGCCGGGTCGGTCCCGGCTCTGCCTGCAGCGGTGGCACGGCCCCGGACCAGTGAGGAGGTAGCCGCCATCCTGTCGCTCTGCGAGAGCGCTCGGGTACCGGTCACGCCGGCGGCCGGCCGCAGCGGCGTCTGCGGTGGCGCCGTTCCCGTCTTCGGCGGCGTCGTGGTCGACCTCACGGCGATCACGGGCATCAATGCCGTAGCCAGCCGAGACCTCCTCGTCGACGTGGCGCCCGGCACCTGGGGGGACGACCTCGAGGCGACGCTGCGCCGTGACCATCGCTTGAGCGTCGGGCACTGGCCACAGTCGATGGCCATGTCAACGGTCGGGGGCTGGGTGGCGTGCCGCGGCGCCGGCCAGTACTCGACGCGCTACGGCAAGGTCGAGGACATGGTCGCCGGCCTCGAGGTCGTGCTGGCCGGCGGGAGGGTGATCCGCACGGGGGGCCGCGCACCGAGGTCGGCGACGGGCCCCGACCTCACCCAGCTGTTCTGCGGCTCCGAAGGAACGCTCGGGGTGATCACGGAGATCCGGTTGCGGGCACACCCCGCCCCCGAGTACGAACGGCGAGCGGCGTGGGCCTGGCAGAGCTTCACTGCCGGCCTCGAGGGTTGCCGGCGCATCCTCCGCAGGGCAGCCACGCCGGCCGTGCTCCGCCTCTACGACCCCACGGAGTCCGCTCGCCACTTCGACGGGCTCGACCGCTGCGCGATGATCGTGATCGACGAGGGTGACCGAGCGCTCGTCGACGCCACGATGTCCGTGACCGCCGAGGAGTGCCTGCGGGGTGGCGCTGACCGCCTCGACGACTCCCTTGCCGAGCGCTGGCTCGCCCGGCGCAACGAGGTTCCCTCCCTCGAAGCGCTGGTCGACGCCGGCATCATCGCCGACACCGTCGAGATCGCCGCCGCCTGGTCAGCGCTCCCGGGGATCTACGACGACGCCGCCGCCGCCGTCGGCGCCCTGGACGGAACTCTCGCCGTCTCCGCCCACCAGTCCCACGCCTACCCGGACGGCGCATGCCTGTACTTCACTTTCGCAGGCCGCCCCCAGGCTGCGGCGGCGGGTCCGTCCGGCGGGCCGGAAGCGATC
>JAJZJY010000586.1 GCA_021809885.1 Actinomycetes bacterium | reverse complement strand
ACTTGAGATTGCAACAGGTGCGCACTGCCGGCGTTTCGGGACAGGTGCGCAGCCCACAGGGCCGAGCGATAGGTGACGCGCGATAGGGGCGCTTGGCTGTCCTCTACGCCAGGCTCCTGATGATGCTCGCAAGTTCCTCTGGCCGGTAGCCCTGCCGCCGGGCGAAGACGACGAGCTCTCGTGCCTTCTGGAGGACCGCCCCACGCTCAGGGGTGCCCGAGACGGTGACCCCCCGGCCGCGTCGGAACTCAAGGAGCCCCTCTTCTCGAAGAATCCGGAGCGCTCGGAATACGGTGTTCGCGTTCACCCCGAGTACGGCGGCGAGGTCACGTGCAGGAGGGAGGCGCTCGCCTGGCTGCGCCTCGCCGTCCGCGATGGCGCGACGGATCTCGGCAGCCACCTGCTCGTGGAGAGCCAATCGCTCCGAGGCGTCGACCTTCTTGACCGCTTTCATGATGCTATGTACCATAGCATCAAAGGGAAATGATCCGCATGGGCGCGACGACGAGCAGGCGAATGGTCGATGGACCTCCCATCCGGCTCGATCCCTCGCCGGCCCTGCTCGGCGACGCGCCGGTCGAGTCGACCGAGGTCCTCATCAAAGAGGCGCGACGCCGACAGCGGCGGCGTTGGGCGTTCTCGGCGCTCGCAATCCTTGTCGCCGTGGGGCTCGTCACCGCGCTCATGGGTGACTCACCGCCGCCAACGAAAACTGGCCATGGCCCGACGATCGCCTCGCCGGGCGACGTCGCTGCGTTTCTCGCCCGGGCAGAGAAGGGCTTTGCTGGGCAGTTGCTGCTGAGGTACAGCGTCCAGTACGGAACCGGGCCGAAGTCGGTCCGTGGATCCGTCGTCGTAGCCCAGCTCTCCAAAACGCACTGGGCCTACTTCTCTACTCCGTCGGTGCCCGACATCCACGGCACCGGAACTACCTCGTCGGTCTTCAGCAACCCCATCGGAGCGCAACCTGGCCGGTACTTCTGTCAGCGCACAGCAGCGTCATCACCGTGGAACTGCAGCAACTTCTCGACAGCAGGGATGGGCGGGAATGCGGAGCTACTCGGCCCTTACCCGCCGACGGCCCTCATCCTCGGGCTTCAGAACGCGATCGTCGAGTACTCAGGAAAGGCAACCGGCGCGCTCGTCTCGCCACAGCCTGCCTACCTCGTCGTTCGAGAGGTGGACTCACGCAAGACTTCGTGCCTCGCTTTTGGGAAACCGGCGAATCCCGTCGCGCTCGTATGTCTCGATGCCGCCAACCTGGTCGCGAGCTACGACATCCCGAGTGCGGTAACTGGCGGAGGCTACTCCAAGGCCCAGTTGCGCTCCGAGTCAACGAACGTCTCCAACACGCTGTTGGCACTACCTGCAATACCGACACGCTGAGCAAGAGCGTCACCGGTACCCGACGGTAGGCATCACCCCAGTCGTCGCCCTGGCCTGGGAATAGGGGCTCCCGACGCCAACGCACCAGGATGGCGGCGACCACAACGATGTACGGTCCGCGTTGGAAGGGAGCCATGGAACTCGACGAACTTCAGAGTCAGACGTTCTTACGTGCCACTGCCGTCACGCGCGACGCCTACCCACCGGAACGTCGAATGGTCGGTGAGCGCCTGTTCCGCTATCTCGACAGGCGAGCGTTCGGCGTCGTGAGCTCTACTCGACCCGATGGCCGCCCACACGCTGCCCTCACGTCCTACGTCCGGAGAGGCGCGAACTTCTGGATGCCAACGGTCGCCGGCGCGGTCCGAGAGACGAACGTGCGTCATGAGCCATGGCTCGTCCTTGTCATCACCGAAGGCGACCGGTCGGAGCACGTCGTCGTCATTGTCGAAGGACCGTGCACCATCGTGGCGAAGCCCGACGTGCCCTCGGACGTGGCCGCGACCGCGTCCGAAACATGGGTGTCGGTGTGGCTGCGCCTCGACGCCGCGAGACTCATCTCGTACGCGGCGGAGGGCGCACGCGCCTGAGCCGGTCGGCGCGACCCGGTGTCATCTATGCGAAGCCCCGAGCCCCGCGCCCCATGCCGGCGATATCGGGCAGTCGAGCCTCCAGAGTGCGGCGGGATTAGGGGACGGTTCGCCGTCGATACGGATAGAACCCCGCCGACCCTACGATCGGATGGATGCGACGAGTGTCGAACGACTACGACGCCGACCCTGGGCGGTGGCGCTCACACGACAGCGGATGGCTGCGGGCGGACCCGTTCGCGCCAGTCGCCGAGCGGATCACCTCGCTCGCCGCCCGCCCCGTGCTCGACGTCGGTGGAGGGGCCGGGGCGCTCGGCCGAGCGCTCCCGGAGGACTGGCCGGTCATACTCGTCGACAACTCGCCTACCCAACTGCGAGGGGCCCCGGCTCCCAAGATCCGGGCGAGCGCGCCCGCGCTGCCCGTGGCCTCATCGTCGGTCGGCGCGGTGGCGATGCTGTGGTTGCTCTACCACCTCGACGATCCCGAACAAGCAATCGCAGAGGCACGCCGCGCTCTGTGCGATGACGGACTGTTCGTCGCCGCCACTGCGAGTCGGACGAGCGATCCCGAGCTGACCGACGGCTATCCCCCCACGACGTTCGACGCCGAAGAGGCGCCACGGATTGTCGCTCGGGTCTTCGATGATGTGGACGTGGTGTCCTGGGACGCGCCACTCACCGTCCTTCCCGACCGAGCGGCGGTGCTCGCCTTCTGTCGCTCTCACTTCCTTCCGCCAGAGGCTGCCGACCGGGTGACGCCGCCCGTAACCCTCACCAAGCGCGGGTGTTTCGTCTACGCGAGGAAGCGCGCTCGGTGACGCTCGGCAACTGCCGAACTACGGTGGTTCGCGCCGACGGAGGAGACAAAGCCGCCCCTCTCCCGGCGATCGGGGTCAGGGCTGCGGTCGTCGCGTAGGAGCGGTACGGGACAGGCGGCGCGGTTTCGGCAACCAGCTTCGGACCTATTGTCCGGCCATGCCTGACAGCCAGCCATCCTCCGAGCACACGTGGCGCTACCACTTCATCCGCAAAGGGAGCGACGAGGTCGAGGCGGGCGAGTTCCCCGCCGACGAGGCAGCCATCGCCCGGGCCCGAGAACTATCGACCTCGATGGTGGAGCCCATCATCGTGGAGCGTTACGGCGTTGTCTCCTGGCACTACGTCGACGAAGTCGACGAGCGTCCCTGATCGTTGTCGCTGCCATATCGGGAACGTTCCGCTACCCGGCGTTCGGGGCGACGGGCTCCGATCGGAAGCCGCCACGTCATGGGGCATGGCGCCGGATCGAGGTTGGCCAAGTCTCCTCACGATGGCAAGGAGCGCCCGAGCGCATCCACGGCGACCGCGTTGACGCTGTGATGCTCCTCTACGGCGCGCTCATGAAGAGCTTCGGCCAGGTGGAGCTCGATCCGAAGGTTGAGTCGAGGGGAGACGCCACGACCAAGTGACGGCGGACCGACCTTCCTCGGGAGAGCGTCCTCGAGGCCGTAACCCGCCTGTGCCTCGTCGGCGAGCTGATCGGGCGAGATCAGGCTGAGGGCGCCTGTCGGGCCGAGTGGGCAGGAGCCACCCGTCGGGTATGATAGTTGGTATGACGTCCAAGGCCAAGATCGCCGTCAGCCTGCCACCGGCCCTCGTTGACGCCGCACGGGCTGCCGTGGCTGGAGGACGGGCTCCCAACGTCTCCGCCTATGTTGCCCACGCGCTCGAAGAGCAGATCAAGCTCGACGACCTCGACGCTCTCCTCGAGGAGCTGCTCGTGGAGAGCGGAGGTCCCCTGACCGACACCGAGCGCGATCGGATCGACCGCGAGGCCGGATGGCGGTAGGGATCACCCTCGACGCCGGCGCGCTCGTCGCGTTCGAGCGCGGCCAGCGTCGGGCGGTCGCGCTCGTGGCTCGCGCCCGAGAACGC
>JAJZJY010000585.1 GCA_021809885.1 Actinomycetes bacterium | reverse complement strand
GCGGGCGATGACGAGGTCTCGCTCGGCGAGCGGGTTGCCGGTGTGGCTCGCCTCGATGGCGTCTCGGGTCAGGATCTCGAAGTCGAGGGAGAACTTCTCCGCGAGCTCGTCCTGCCACTGGGCGACGAGACCCCCCGGCGCGACGACGAGGCAGCGGGCGACGTCGGCTCGGAGCAGCAGCTCTTTGATGTAGAGCCCAGCCATGATCGTCTTGCCGGCCCCCGGGTCATCCGCGAGGACGAAGCGCAGCGGCTGGCGGGGGAGCAGCTCGCCGTAGACGGCACGGATCTGATGCGGGAGCGGCTCGACGAGGGAGAGGTGCACGGCGAGCAGCGGATTGAACAGGTGTGCCAGGCGGATGCGCCGGGCCTCGGAGACGAGGCTGAACAGCTCGCCGTCCGCGTCGAAGCTCCACCTGACCCCGGATTCTCGGACCTGGAGCGACTCCTCGTCGGAGCGGTAGAGGAGGCGCTCGCCGACCCGGCCGTCTGGGTCGCGGTAGGTGAGGGTGACCGCCGCTCCGCCGTGCCAGGAGAGCGCCACGGACGTGACGTCCTTGGCGGGGACGACCCCGCCCACCACCGCGCCGGGGACGAGGTTCTCCAGCTGGGCGCTCACGCGCTCCTCGCTTCGCGCTCGTGGTGAGACGGGGACGGCAGTGGCATCGGGTCCATCGTCGCAGGTCGCTGCGATGGCAATGGGGCCTCCGACTGACCGCCGCCGTGCCGGCCGGCGTCGAGGCTCGCCGCGATGCGACCGAGCTGGACGACCAGCGGTGCGAGCAGGGGCGGGAGCAGCTCGGCGACCGTCCCGGGGACGAGCGCGCGAAGCGCCGGGGGCAGCAGCTCCAACAGGTTCGCCACGACCGGGATCGCGGCTCGCAGCTCGTCGAGCGGCGTGTGCTCGGCGACACCGGCCAGCTCGTCGAAAGAGAAGGCACTGAAGACGGCGTCCATGAAGCGAGCCGCGGCAACCCGCTCATCGGGCGACAGCTCGTCGATGGGCAATCCCATGCCGGCCAGCAGTTCGATCATCGCCTGGTCGTCGGCGACCTCGCCGCCGAGCTGGACGAGGAAGAGGTTCGTGAGCACGCCGCGAGCCACCGCACTTGGCGGCTCTCCCTGGGCGACCCCGGAGCGTTTCACCTGGGTGGCGACCAACCCTTCGAGCCGGCGGCCGGCCACCGTCGAGAGCAGCTGGTCAACGCCGCGCTCGGCCACACCCAGCTCGTCGCTGTCCGCAGGCACCTCGACGGTGAGCGCCCACCGGTAGGCGGCGCGGATCGTCTCCTCGGGCAGGTCGACGCCGCCGGCGAACAACGAGAAGGCGACCATCTGCCACGGCTGGCCCCGCCGCATGCGCGTCGCCACCTGACAGCAGCGCTCGGCCATGTCGTCGGGGTAGACGACCTCGGTGCCTCGGCCGCGCCCGAGGAAGCGCCGGTGGCCCCTCGGCACGAGCCCCACCCGCCTCCAGTCCTCCAACCGGCGAGGCGAGCAGGCCACCCCCTCGGCGCGCAGCTCCGCTACCAGCGCCTTCGTGGCACGGGAGGGCGTAGCAGGGCGTGGCACGTACCAAGGTTACATCCCCCGGTTGGGATGGTGATGGGAGAGCCGGGTGCCTTTGCATCCTCGGCACGTGCCGGTCACCCGCGTTGGGCAGGTGCATCGGGCACGGGAGGAGGTGATGAGGATGGCCAACCACGTGCACGACGACGGGCCCATGCGGCGCTGGCCGACGCTCCAATTCAAGAATCGACGCGGTGGCCCGGCGCAAACACTCGCGACCTGAGCACGCAACACGAGCGCGCCCAACGATCAGTAGCATCTTTGCTCCCAGTCGATCGTCCAGAATTCGCAGACGTCGGCGTTGCTGCGGCTGATTGTTCCAGCCGCATATCGCACACAGCACAAAGGCGGCGGGTCGAGGGAGACTCAAGATGGCGGTGCGCTCGGTGGCACCGCATCGTTGGGTGGTGGCGCCAGCAGCTTCGACCGGAAGGCGTCAGCGAAAGGGGCGTAGGTCTGGTCATCGGGCTTGAGCCCGGTGACCAGGTTCAGCTTGACGATGACTTCTTCTGCGTCGGCCTCGGAGAAGGGCTCGCCCGTCTTCGCCTTGACGGACAAACGCCGAACGAGACGGATCATGTCCGGGACGTAGCGGCGGTCGATGCGGGTTGCCAATAAGCCTCGCGCAATGAACGCCAGCGGGGTCCAGGTGACTTGAAAGTGTGCCGTCTCGTACTCCCGGAAGAGCGTAACGTCGGGGTGGTCCTCGCCAGCGATCGTGGCTGCCAACATCCCAACCATCGCATCGGAAATGTGCACGGCCGACCGTACGCTCCATGCTGAGTACGGTCGGTCGCGGGTTGCCTCGGTCTTTGGATGAACGTGCCGGATCAATCCGAGGGGACCGCCATGGATGTACAAGGTCGAGACCTGGTCGTAGAAGTTGGCGTGAAGCGAGTCGATGCCAGCGCTGCCGCCGTTGGCTTTGATCTGGTCGACCATGCCCGTCACGGTTGGCAGCTTGCCCGCGCCGATCTGAGCAAACGCCTGGTCGAACATCCCGGTCATGTCGGCACCCTCGGCCAAACCACCGAGGAGCTTCTTCGCTCGCCTGGCCAGTTCACCCTCGAATAGCTTCTCAGCTCCGGGAACATGGGTGCAGAAAAGGCCGCTGATAGCCGCCTCCATCGAGGCTCGCGCGAGCATGGCAGCGGCTTCACCCTCGGCATGGCGGGCGGCTCGACGCGTTTCCCGTTGGAGGAACATGACTCGAAGTAGAGCGACTCGAGCGATCTCGTCGGCGGTCGCATTTTCGGTTGCCCATGCCTTGGCCGGGATGAGCCGCTTCGCGGCAACTCGTACCTGTCGGCGGCGCAGCGGATCGAAGGAGGCGATGTTGAGGCGGATCATTCGCCAGATGAAGCGACCGAGGCGCGTTACGGCATCCATGGCCTAGCCAGTGCCTGGAGACCCGGCGGCCGGTGGGGCGAGTTGCGACGCAGGGTCGCCTGGAACTGGATGCGCCCGGGCTGACGGTCCGTAGAGTTGCAGCAGTCGCTCCTCCGCTCTGCCATCGTCCGCTCGGAGCACTACCTCGGTACGGGACTGGACCTGTCGGGTCTCGGCGATCGCTGCGCCGAACAGCACCCGGGAGACGACGCCAAGTGGGTACTCGGTTCCCGCAAAGTGGAAGCACTCGAACGCATCGATGCGGAGCACGCCACCGCCCTTCAATCCGGCGGCCAGCTCTTCCGGCCTTTCTGCGACGAGCTTGCCCTCCGACCAGGTGGCCAGGATGGGCTCTCCGCGGGCAAGCGTCCACGCCCAGGTGAGCTGCTCCATGTCGTGCTGGTTCACGGCGTTCGGCATCACCATTGCCATGCCGAGGAGATCGTCGAGGTCTGACAACATCTCTGCCACTCGCATCATGACCTCCGTCACGTAGACGGTGCGATCCGCTATGAGGCTTGCGACGTCGATTGTTCCCGTACCGATCTCGACGCCCTGTTGTCGCATTGACATCGAGACTCGGTTTGGCGCTGCGAAGGCAGACAGGAACCGCAGATGGGGCAGCACGTGCTTCGCCCGTTCGCCCGCCAGCTCATGGGTGTTGAGGCCGAGATTGGTGGTGATCGTTCGATCTGCGTCCCTCATGTTGAATTCGAGGGTGAGGTTGAAGGCTGGACCTGCGGCTTCGAGGCGTAGGCCTTTTGAACCGACCGTCGGCGGCTCGGTGACGGTGAGCGTTACCGCGGCGAGTTCGTCGTCGGTCTCTCCGGCCATACGGATCACGATCTCGTCGGCGATCATTACCGGCGCTCGTCGAGTGAGCACCGCCTGGAGTCCCTCGAACGATCCGCCAAGGCCACCGGGGGCATCGAGGTTG
>JAJZJY010000584.1 GCA_021809885.1 Actinomycetes bacterium | reverse complement strand
CGACGATCGCCTCGGCAGCCGGCTCTTCGATCGTGGCGCCCTCGGCTTCGAGGCCCCGCTCCAGCAGGGTGCGAAGAGCGTGGCGGTCGAGGGGTTCGAGGCGGAAGAGGGTGGAGCGGCTGAGCAAGGGGCCGTTCACCTCGAAGAACGGGTTCTCGGTGGTGGCGCCGACCAGTGTGAGGATGCCGTCCTCGACGCTCGGGAGCAGGGCGTCTTGCTGGGACTTGCTGAACCGGTGGACCTCGTCGAGGAGCAGGACCGTCGGGACGCCGTATTGGGCCAGTCGCTGCCTGGCCGCCTCGGCGGCCTCCCGCACGTCCTTGACGCCGGCGCTGACCGCGCTCAACGACTCGAAGTGGGCTCCGACGGCCTCGGCCAGCAGCCGTGCGATGGTCGTCTTGCCCGTCCCCGCTCTGCCCCAGAGGATCACCGATGTCAGCTTCCGGGCATCCACCAGTGCCCGCAGGGCGCCTCCCGGCCCGAGGAGGTGGTCCTGGCCGACTACACCATCGAGGCTGGCCGGCCGCAGCCGGCTCGCCAGCGGGCCACGGGACCGCAGCCGCTCCAGAGCTGCGGCGGTGAACAGGTCGTCGCTCACCGTGCAGCGGTCACCGCAGGTCTCGGAGGTCCAGCCCCGCCGGTCCGCTGGTGGCCGGCGGCCGGGTGCGGGCGTCGAGCTCAGCCCACTCCTCGAAGCCCTCGCGCCGCAGCGCCTCGAGGGTGCGGGCGACGTTGCGCTTGCGGGGCACCAGCCGCACGTCCGCCCCGACGGCAATGAGGCGCCGCTGCCAGGCGACGAGGGTGCCAGGGTCGACGTCGCCGGTGTGCACGAGCGCTACCTGCCGGCGGGCGGAGCGGAACCGGGCGGCGTCGACCAGCTCCACGACCCGCTCGAAGCCGAGGGAGAACCCGCAGGCGGGCACGTCGGTCCCAGCGAAGCGGCCGACCATGCCGTCGTAGCGGCCACCGCCGCCGATCGACCCGCCCCGGAAGGCGGGGTGGTGCACCTCGAAGATCGGTCCCGTGTAGTAGCCCATGCCCCGCACGAGCGTCGGGTCCACCACCACGGCGGCGCCGGGCTTGGCGACGGTGACGCCGTCCCGGATGGCGAGCACGCGTACGGCCCGCTCGCCCGCACGGGTCGGCAGCGCCGCCAGCGTCGCCTCCAGGTCGCCGGCGGCGTCGGCCACGCCGACGAGCACGGAGACGAGCCGGTCGACGACCCCGGCGCCCACGCCGTTGGCGGACAGCTCGGCCGCCACGCCGTCGAGGCCGACCTTGTCGAGCTTGTCGATGCTCACGAGGGCGGCCGGCTGCTGGTCGGCTGCTACTCCGCAGGCGTCGAGCATGGCGGCGAGCACGCTGCGGTCGTTGAGGCGCACGGTGGCGCCCTGCACGCCGAGACGCTCGAGGGCGTCGGCAGTGGCGGCGATCAACTCCACCTCGGCCACGGTGCCTGCCTCGCCGAGCACGTCGATGTCGCACTGGGTGAACTGGCGGAACCGGCCCCGCTGGGGCCGCTCGGCCCGCCACACGGGCGCGACCTGGATGGCCCGGAACACTTCGGGCAGCTCGCCGCGGTGGGTGGCGTACAGGCGCGCCAGGGGCACGGTCAGGTCGTAGCGCAGCCCGAGGTCGGCCGCCTTCGCCGGCGGGAGCGGATCGTGCGGGTCGAGACCGCGCCTGAGGACCCGGAAGATCAGCTTCTCGTTGTCGCCCCCCTGGCTCGACTCGAGGCGGCTCAGCTCCTCGAGGACCGGTGTCTCGATCTCCCGGTACCCGTAGGCGGCGAAGGCCTGCCGTATGACGGCGAGCACGCCCTCGCGCCGCGCCTTGTCGTCGGGGAGGAAGTCGCGCATGCCGCGCGGCGGCTGGACGGTCGACGCCATCGGGCCGAAGGTACTCGCGCTGGTAGCGGCCAGGACGCCGCCGGGGTCGCAGTGGCGTCCAGCTCACGCAGCTGACGAGGCTCACCTGCCCATCTCCCCGGTCATCAGCATCCGGGCGCTCGTCGCTGAACCCGAGGCGGCCATCGCCCCGTTGTTCGGGCAGTTGTCTGCGATTATCGCGGTCAACTGCCCAAACAACGCGATGGCCATGGCCCCGTTGCTGATCCTGCCGGTCCCTCCGGTCCCTCCGGATCTTCCGTCCTCCCGGCGCCTCCGGCCCTTGCACCGGCGGCGAAGGTGGCAGCGGTGCCGACGGCGACGCTGGCGGGAGCGGCGCCCAAGGCGGTGACGGCGGCGAGCCCGGCAGCCGGCCGGCGGCGACAGCAGGAGGTCGCCGACGGAGGCAGCCGCGAACAGGCCAACGCTGCCTACGCCGGCCTTGCGGAGGAAGTTCCGCCGAGTCACCGGCGCGCTCGGCAGTCAACCACGGAGTTGGCGCCTCGGAGGATCAGCCCCGGTTGGGGAGCACCCGGTAGGCGTCGTAGACGCTGTCGATGCGCTTGATGGCGTTGAGGACCGAGTCGAGGTGAGCAGGGTCGGCCAGCTCGAACTCGAAGCGCATGCGCGTCACCCGATCGGCGCCGGTGAGCGTCTCGCTACGGAGGATGTTGAGGTGGTGGTCGGAGAAGATCTTCCACACGTCGACGCCGAGGCGGGTGCGGTCCAGGGCCTTGAGCTCGACGGCGGCAGTGAACGAGCCGCCACGGTCGCGGTCCCACTCGACCTCTATCATCCGTCCGACCTCGTCGGCGGAGAGGGCGGCGGCGTTGGAGCAGTCGCTGCGGTGCACGCTGACGCCCCTGCCGCGGGTGACGAACCCGATGATCTCGTCGCCGGGCACCGGCGTGCAGCAGCGGGACAGGCGGACCATCACGTCGTCGAGGCCTTCGACGTGGACGCCGACGCCCTGGCGGCTGCGACCGTGCCGGCGCGGCCGTCCGACGGTCGCCGGCAGCTGCTCCTCGTGGTCGCCGGCATGCAGCTCCCGGGCGACGCGCTGCGCGATCGAGCGCGCGGATACGTGGCTCTCCCCGATCGCGGCGTGCAGGGCGTCGAGGTCGGTGTAGTTCATCGACGTGGCCACCTCGACCAGCAGCGGGGAGGACGTCAGCTTCTGGACGGGCAGGCCCTCCTTGCGGAGCGCCTTGACGAGCTCCTCCCGTCCGGACTCCATGGCGTCCTCGCGCCGCTCGCGGCTGAACCACTGGCGGATCTTGGAGCGCGCCCGGGGCGTCGCCGCGATCTTGAGCCAGTCGCGGCTGGGGCCGGCGGAGGGCACCTTGGAGGTGAAGATCTCGACGCTGTCGCCGGAAGCGAGCTTGGAGTCGAGGGGTACGAGCCGGCCGTTGATGCGCGCGCCGATGCAGCGGTGGCCGATCTCGGTGTGGATGCTGTAGGCGAAGTCGATCGGGGTCGCCCCGGCGAGCAGGGTGACGACGTCGCCCTTGGGGGTGAAGACGAACACCTCGTCGGTCTCGAGGTCGAGCTTCAGTGTCTCCAGGAACTCAGCGGGGTCGGTGCTCTCGCTGGACCAGTCGACGATCCGCTGCAACCAGGCGATGTCGGACGCTGACGCCTGCTCCTTGTACCCCCAGTGGGCGGCGATGCCGCGCTCGGCCCGGTTGTGCATCTCGGAGGTGCGGATCTGCGCCTCGAGGGGCTTGCCCTGCGGCCCCACCACCGTGGTGTGGAGGGACTGGTAGAGGTTGAACTTGGGGGTGTTGATGTAGTCCTTGAACCTGCCCTGGACCGGGGTCCACGCGCCGTGGATGGCGCCGAGCGCCGCCCAGCAGTCCTTGACCGAGTCGACGAGGATCCGCACGCCGACGAGGTCGTAGATCTCGTCGAACTCCTTGCCCTTCACGACCATCTTCTCGTAGATGGAGTACAGGTGCTTGGGGCGGCCCGTGACCTGCCCGTCGATACGGGCGGCGGCGAGGCGCTCCTCGACCTGGGC
>JAJZJY010000583.1 GCA_021809885.1 Actinomycetes bacterium | reverse complement strand
CCGAGGCCGTCAGCACGCTGGTGTCCTTGGCATTGACCATGCCCGAGGTGGTTGCGGTCGTCGCGAGCACCGACGCCGACAACGTGGCATCCCAGCGCGTGCTGGAGAAGGCGGGGTTCCAGCTCGTGGACCGAAGAGACGGTGGTCGATATCGCATCGGACGATCGTCGCTCGACGACACGTGCGCACATCCGCCGCGATAGCGACGAAAGCGCCTGTGAGGCAGTCCTACCCCAGTCGTCGAGGGTCCGGGGCCTACAACGTGCGCCCCAGGTCGATCTCGTCACGGATCGGAAGGCCGAGATAACCATGGAGGGGAATGGACGGCTTGAGACGCCGTGCGGTCTCCACGGCACCCGGACGAAGCTCCACGAGGACGAAACCGAGCGCCTGCCAGAAGCCCAGAGCCGCCAGATTGTCGTTGGTGGCGGTGCACCACACCCGCCGCAGGTACTGCGCTCGTGCCAGGTCGACGGTCGCCTCTACGAGGGCGCGCCCGACGCCCTGGCCGGGAGGGGTGGTACTGGCCTTGCCGATCACCCCGTCGATGCCGTGGAGAGCAAGCTCGGGTCGAGCGGGATGGTCGACTCGCAACACGTCAGCGCCGAGGGCTGCCAGCATGCGGGTACCGACCGGGCCGGCAATGACCCGGGTCAGGCCCAACACCTTCACCCCGGAGGCGGGCAGCTCACCAGGTGACCCCACTGGCAGCGGCACCACCCCGGCAGTCGTGGGGAGTGGATCGGTCGCCACCGGCGACGAGGCGGCCACCGCGCTCCCGGCGTCACTTTGCTGCCGCTCGGCCACAGCCGCGACAGCGGAGCGAAGCCGCTCAGGTCATGTCCGGCCGGGTCGCGCAGCCACGCCTCGCTGCGCATGGCCGCCGCCACATGCCCCGTGCCCAGGGCGACTTCCGGCCGTCGACCGCTCCGGGCCAACGACAAGTCGGCCGCGGCGATCAGGCATGCAGCCACCCACGCACCGGCAACCTCGGCGACGGCGAGCGGCGACATCCAGATGACGATCCGTGGGAGGCATCTGTGCACGAAGATCAGGTGCGGTCCTGCGCGGTCAGCTGGGAGAGGGCGATGCGCTGCTGGCCGCCCTGGTCGAAGTTGTCCGGTGACAGCCAAGCCTCGTAAGCACGTTTGAGGCGAGGCCACTCAGAGTCAATGATCGAGAACCAGGCAGTGTCGCGGTTGCGCCCCTTGACCACGACAGCCTGGCGGAACGTGCCCTCGTAGAGGAAACCGAACCGTCCTGCTGCTCTCCTCGACGGCGCGTTGAGGGCGTCACATTTCCACTCGAACCGGCGGTAGCCGAGCTCGTCGAAGACGAGGGACGCTACGAGAAAGACGGCCTCGGTGGCAGCGGTGGTCCCCTGAAGCGCCGGGCTGAACGCGACATGGGCGACCTCGGCACTGCCGGAGGCCACCTCGATGCGTTGCAGCGCCAGGACTCCGACCGCGCTGTCACCAGCGGCCTCGACGACAGCGAAGAAGAGCGGATCTTGACGACCGCCCATCTGCTCCACCCAATCGCGGTATGCCGCAGCAGAGGCGAACGGCCCGTAGGGCAGGTAGGTCCACATGCGTCCGGTCTTATCGCTGGCGTTGGCCCGGAACAGAGCCTCGGCGTGGCGAGCCGGGTCCAACGGTTCCAGGCGGCACCATTTCCCCGAGAGGACTTCGTTGGGAGGCGCCTGACGAGGC
Source organism: Actinomycetes bacterium (assembly GCA_021809885.1). GTDB lineage: Bacteria > Actinomycetota > Acidimicrobiia > Acidimicrobiales > Palsa-688 > JAKAQB01. The sequence continues at coordinate 2,198 of JAJZJY010000583.1, read as the reverse complement.
GACCACCCGAGGATGCAGTCCCCGACAGGCTGACCGAGATCGTTGATGGCGCTCATGGCCCCAATCATGGTCGACGGCCGACAGCAAGCTCATACTGCTGTTGGCGTTTGGGCATGGGTCACTTCATGGTCCGAGGCGTTGTCCCACAGGCCGAACCTGTTGCGGCGATGGTCGGCCCGGCGGAGGGGACGTAGGCTCGGCGTCCCGCAGGGGTGTGCTCTGCGGGACGCTGGCGCCCTGATCTTCAACCGGCCGCGAGACGTGTTGCTGTGGCGGCGCGGGAGCGGTCTCGTTCGCCTTCGATGGCCCGGTAGACGGTGGAGCGGGCCACGCCGAACAGTTCGGCGACCTCGGCGGTGCTGTACTCCCCGCTTTGGATGAGGGAGACCAGGTGGGCTTCCTGGCGGCGGTTGAGCTTGGGTTGCTCGCCGCGCAGGTGCCCCTTCGCCTTGGCCACCAACATGGCCTCCCGGGTCCGCAGGCGGATCAGGTCGGCTTCGAACTCGGCCACCATGGCCAACACGTTGAACAACAGCCGCCCGACCGCGTCGGTCGGGTCGTAGACCGAGCCGCCCAGACTCAGTCGCACGGAGCGGGCGGTGAGCTCGTCGGCGATGGCTCGAGCATCGGGCAGGGAGCGGGCGAGACGATCGAGCTTGGTGACCACAAGCGTGGCCCCGGCCCGGCACGCGGCGAGCGCCTCACGCAACCCGGGCCGTTCCCGGTTGGTACCGGTCAGGCCGTAGTCGACGTAGACCCGCTCCGCCGCCACCCCGAGGCGGGCCAGCGCGTCGCGCTGGGCGGTCAGGTCCTGGGCGTCGGTGGAGCAACGGGCGTACCGAACGAGCAGGGCGCTCGCGGCGCACCTCCTTGATCGGCCGACCCGGAGACGGCCTCCGGTCACCGGCAGCAGCCGCAACCGCCGCGCTTCGTCATACGGTTTTCGCGACGGAAAAGCGACGGAGAAGCTAGACTGACGTCATGCTCAGCGCCTTCACCGACGAAGCGATCCGCATCCATGAGGCCGCTCACCTCCCCGACAGGCTCATCGCGGAGGCGGTCGGGGCCAAGCCGAGCACGGTGCGGGACTGGCTCGCCCGGCGCAGCTCCCCGACCGGTGAGCGGGCCCGGCGGCTCGCCGAGCTCGCTGAGGTCACCGACCGCCTCGCTCGGGTGATCGACGCCCGCTACATCCCGGTGTGGATGCTCAAACCGGTCGAAGCCCTCGACGACCGCACTCCGATCGAGGTGATAGCAGCCGGCGAGGCGAGAGCCGTCGCCCGACTCGTCAGCAGCCTCGAATCCCCCGGCGCCGCCTGAGACCGCCGGGTTGGCCCTCGATGTCGACCCGACGACGGTCACTAGTCGGTGGTGGCGTCATGTCCCAGCCGGAGTCGACCCACTCCGACGCCCCAGCTCGCCCGGCGACAACCGATGACAACGCGGCTCGATCGTCGACGCCCTGTACCTCGCTCAAGACGAAGCCTGCGTCTGGGCCGAGTGGTACCGCCACCTCGCCGAAGCAGCCGTCCCACCGGCCAGCGCGCTGCCTCGCGACTTGTGGCGCCGTGAGGTCACGGCCCTGGAGGTGGCCGACCTCTCCGATGCCGCTCGACTCGCCCGGGTCGGCCTCAGCGTGCCCCGACCGGGAAGACGTGGATGGCAGCCCTACCAAGCCGTCGGTGAACAACTCCAGCACGACGGCTGGCGTGGCCTCATCGCCCCCAGCGCATCGCGCCCCGCCAGCCTCGTCCTCGCCGTGTTCCTCCCCGGCGGCGATCTGCATGACCAGGTGGTCCCAATCGCCTTGACGAAGGTCGGGGACGCTCCCGTGCCACCACCGGGCATGAGGACGTGACCACGCGTCCCGCAGGGCGATTGCCAAGCGGGCACTGTCGGTCAGAAAGTTGTACAACTTCCTGCTATCCTGAGGTCATGGCAGAGACAGTGGTCCCCACGAGCGAGGTCCGGGCCGCCCTTGGTCAAATCACCAAGCGCTTCGACGCGGGCGACCCCGAGCCGGTCTTCTTCGGCTCGCACCGCCGCGCCCAGGCGGTGCTCGTGCCCATCGCCACCTGGGAGAAGCTGCTCGCCTACGCCGAGGACGAGCTGGACCTCGACCTGGCTCGGCGACGACTTGCCGAGCGCCGCCCGTGGCTCAGCGAGGAGGACCTTGACTCGGCCTTAGCGGAGGCCGA
>JAJZJY010000582.1 GCA_021809885.1 Actinomycetes bacterium | reverse complement strand
CCGCCCGGTGGGGGTAGAGGTGTCGATGGGCTCGGTGGCCGAGCGGAAGGCGACCCCGGCGTGCTCCAGCTCCTCCAACAGCCCGACGAGGACCTTCAAGGAGCGGGCGAAGCGGTCGACGCGGTAGACGAGGAGGATGTCGTAGCGGCCGAGGCGGGCGTCGCGCAGCGCCTGGTCGAGGGCGGGCCGCTCGGCGTAGGCGCCGGAGTACTGGTCGGTGTAGGTCTTGACGTGCTCCCAGCCGGGTTGGCTGGCGATGAACGCGCCGAGGCGGGTCTCCTGGGCGCCGAGGGAGAACGGCTGGTGCTCCTCGTCGGTGGAGATGCGCAGGTAGCAGGCGACCCGGACGGCTGCGCCCCCAGCCCCGAGGGCGGCCGGGGGCGCAGGTGCTGCTCGTCGTTTGGTGGTCATGGGGTCCTCTCTGTCCTCGGGGCTGTGTCGGGAGCCGAGAGGAGACCTCGACGCCACGACGGTGTCAAGGAGCCCGCTGGTGTGAAGGCGCCGGCCGAGCCCGGCCCGCTCGCGTGCTGCTGATCGCTCGGCCGGGGTTGTGCCGGTCGGCGTCGGCGAGGAGCCCGGCGAGGGCCTCGATGGCGCGGGTGTCTTGCTCGGCGGTGATCGCCACGTAGGTGGGTGGGAGGGGCCGAAGGGCACTGGCCAGGTGGCGCCGGCTGCTCGGTGGTGGGTGGTCGCCACCCTCCCCGAGCGCTGTGGGCATGTGGGTTCTTGTCGAAGGACCCTCCGCGTTGCGGGACGCATGGAAGGTCATGGCGCCTTCCAGACGACGAGGTCCTCGTGGGCGGTGACGAGGCGGGGGACGCCGCGGGCTCGGGCCCGGCGGACTTGTTCGAGGGCGAAGAACGAGGCTCGTGGGACGAGCTGGTCGTCGCGCAGCCCGCAGAGGAGGGCGACGTTTCGCTCGTGGAGGACGAGCCCGGCCTCCTCGCCGATGCGGGCGAGCGCGCCGGGGAGGTCGATGAGCCGCCCACCTCGCCACCAGGGGCGAAGGGTCATGGCCACGAACCCGCCACGCCGTAGCAGCACGGCCGTGCCGGTGAGCATGACTCGCATCGCGTCGAGCAGGCCGGCGAGCCCGACGTGGGCGAGGTTGGCCGGGTCGGTCGAGTAGCGGTCGTGGCTCTTTCGCACGCCTGCTCCGGGGATCGCCTTCACCTGGCCGTGGAGGGAGGACCCATAGGGCGGGCTGGTGAGCACGAGCGCGACGAGGCCGCGTGCGGCGGGGTCGACGAGGGAGGCGACGTGGCGGCCGTCTCCGCAGATCACCTCGCCGTGCCCGGTGGCACCTTCAGACCTCGCATGGGCGAGGTTCCCGCGGGCGAGCTCGGCCCAGGGTTGTTCGTACTCGACGCCGATGGCATCACGGCCCGAGTGGACGGCTTCGACCAAGGTGGTGCCGATCCCGCACATTGGATCGACAACGAGGTCGCCAGGGTGGCTGTAGCTGGCAATGGCGCGCTGGGCGATGGCGGGGAGCATCCGGGCGGGGTGGGTGCCCGACAACTCGACGTAGCGCCCCTTGCGCTGGGCCCGGGCGGGTTGCTGGGCGGTCGGCCAGACCGACAGCGGCAGGTCAGTGGGCACGGGCGGTCTCCTTGGCGGACGAGGTGAGCTGGGCGGGGCCGGCCGAGAAGAGGCAGAGGTCCTCGTGGACGACGAGGTGGACGGCCTCTCCTCGGGCGCGGGCTTTCTCGGTCTGGGTGCGTTGCCAGAACGAGGGGCGGGCGACGAGGTCGCCGTCTCGGACCGCGGCGTGCAGCGCGATCACGTGTTGGAGGTAGGTGAACCCTTGGGCCTCGGCGAGGGCGACGGTCAGCCCGGCGAGGTCGAAGAGGCGGCCCTTGCGCCGGGTGTTCTTCGTGACGACCGCCAAGATCCCGCCGGGGCGCAGCACGGCGCGACAGGCGCGATACACGTCGGCCATCGCCTGCTCGTAGGCATGCCCGCGGGCGTGGCCGAGGTTCGCCCGATCGGCCGAGTAGTTGCGCTCGGCGGTCGCGCACAGGTTGTGCCCGGCCCCCCAGTTGGTGGCGTCGAGGTTGCCGACATCGCACGCATACGGCGGTGAGGTGCAGACGAGGTCGACCGCTCCGGCGTCGTCGCCGAGCAGCGCGGCGAGGTCGGTGGCGTCCCCCTGGTGCACCGTGACGAGCCGGCGAGAGGCGAGGTCGAGGACATGCGCCGCGTTTCGCCGGGCGAGGTCTACCCAGCGGGCTTCGAGCTCGACGCCGACCGCGCGCCGGCCGGCGAGGGCGGCTTCGACCAAGGTGGTGCCGGTGCCGGCCATCGGATCTGCGACCAGTTGGCCGGGTTGGCTGTACTCGACGACGATGCGTCGGGCGAGGTCGGGGAGCATCTTGCCGGGATGGGCGGTGCAGTCGGGGTGGTAGCGGCCGGTCCGCTGGTACTGGGCGCTTCGCTGGCCGACCGGCCAGACGGCGAGCGGCACCCGACGGGCGTCTCGCTGACCGCTGTGTGGCTGTGTCTCGGCGTGCTCGGGGGTGGGGGTGCGGGGGGTGGTGGTCGTGGCCATGGGCGGCCCACGGCCGGGGAAGGCGTGCCACCGGCCAAATAAGGGTCGAGGGCCCGTTTCCGGACACCACTTTTTCGGCTCTCTTGGCTGATCCGCGGGCGCCTTGAGGTTGTCGCCGAGGTGGAGGTAGCTCCTCCAGACCAAGACAGCACCGAGCAAAGGAGCAGGCCATGACCACCCCCACCCCCGTCAGACAGACCCCCGCCGAAACCGTCGCCGCCGCGCTTGCCGCCTGGCCCGGGGCCACCGCAACCGAGCTGGCCGAGGTGGCCGAGCTCGGCCGGTCGACTGCGGCCAAAACCCTGGCCGCCATGGGGCGCGAGGGCACGGCCGCTCGGACCGACGGCGGCCGCGACGGCGGTCGACGCCTGCCTGACCGCTGGCATCGCGTCGACCCCGGACCTGTGACCGCCAAGGAGAGTGAGGTCTCCGAGGCGGTCGAGGCGGGTAGCACTGCGGTCGTGTCCGTCCAAGACGACGCCGCCGGGACGAAACCCGTCGAGGTGGGAGCCGACCGCTTGGGCAAGGGCGCGCTGCGCTCTCTCGTCCTCGACTACCTGGCTGTCCACGCCGGCCCCGACGGGCTCGGCCCGGCAGCGGTCGCCAAGGGGCTCGGGGGCCGCTCGTCGGGGGCGGTGGGCAACGCCCTCCAGCGTCTCGAGACCGATGGTCGGGTCCGGCTCGTCAGCGAGTCGCCCCGCCGGTACGTGACGGCCGGGTGAGGGTTCCCGGGCGGTTACTGCACCGGCGTCGTAGCCCTACTGCACCGCTGTAGTAGCCGCCCCGGGGAGCGGCTCGGCGAGGCCGGCTGAGAAAATTCTTGGGCGCCTGCAGATCGCTGTTCCCGTGGTGCTCCGAGCCGGTGGCCATCCGCCGTGTAGTAGCTCTCACCTGCACTGACGCGGGCGCGCTGGTGCGTCTCCGGCGTTGCTCGTGCACGGGTGCAGTAGCCGGCCGGGCTGGTCGTGGGAGCGGATGTGTAGGAAACGTGCAGTAGCGCCTCGGGCGCGATGGCGGCTCCATCGAGCAAAGGAGCCGCCATGTCCCATCTCTCCGACAGCCCGTTCGACACCTTGGAGGACGCCTTCGCGCTGCTGTGCGCCGAGCCCCGACCCCTGGTCTTGGAGGCGGGGCTCGTCCCCGGTCTGCCGGGGCGGCCGTTGGCGTTGACCGAGCTTCGGGCGGTGTTGTTGCATCCTTCGACCGGCTACCGGGTCCGCAACCAGGCGATCGCCGTGCTGTTGGCCCGGGCCCGGGCCGAGGGGGGCTCTGGACGGTCGGGTTGGCCGGGGTGCTGGTCTTCGGGCTGCGCCGGGCCACCTCGGGGCTGTGCGAAGTGTGCCCGCACAAGGCGGCTGAC
>JAJZJY010000581.1 GCA_021809885.1 Actinomycetes bacterium | reverse complement strand
GGATCCCCGAGATCCTGATCGACGCTACCAAGGGAGGGCGGCTCACTCGATCGGATCTCTCGGACTACCTGCACCTCACGACTGGGCAGGTGGACGATCTCCGGAGTCTCGTTGCCACCGGAGCCTGAGGAGGGACCGGTCTGGATCGTGGACACCTCCGCGCTGATCAACTTCAAGACGCTCATCGGCGTATCGGACCAGTGGGACGCGTTCAAGCTGCTGGAACAGCTGGTCGAGCAGGGTCGGATCGCCATGCCTCGGCAGGTTGTGAACGAAGCCAGCGAGATCGCCCACCCCGATCTCCCTGGAGCGTGGGCTCCCGGGGTCCGGAGCAGGCTGCGGTACCCGCTCGACGTCGACTATGAGCACATCCAGCGGGTGATGCGCGAAGCGGGAGACGTCGTTGACCCGAACAAGTCCAGCGAAGACGCCGACCCCTACGTGCTTGCCCAGGCTATGCAGCTGCAAGCTCAAGGGCTCGAGGTCGTGGTGGTGACCGACGACGACGTCGACCGGATGCCAATCAAGATCTCGCTGACCACCGCCTGTAGCCGCCTCGGTGTCCGACACGTGGACAGCCGTGGCTTCCTGACGTCGTGCGGCATCAAAGTGCTGCAAGGGTGATGCAGGAGATGGGCATCTCATGACTGAGCGACGTCCTGCCGGCAGCGCGCTGCTTCCAAGCCTCGCAATCCTAAAGTCCAACTGGGACGCAGGCGGACGTAGCTATGTCGACTATTTCATTCCATTTATCGTCGACTGCCTCCGATCTACGACCGCGGCGGAGCTGTCTGCCGCGGAGATCGCGGCGACTGTGTACGAACGATTCGCGATTGCCCTGCCCGAGGGAGTAATCCAGACGGCGCTGAAGAGTGCAGCGCGGCAGGGCTTTGGAAAACGTCGTCAGGCTGCATTCGCAATTGACAAGACCGCAGTCAACAAGGTCAACCTCGATACCGAACGTGCCAACGCGCTACGACAAGTCAACGCCCTCGCCGAGCGGCTCAAGCGCTTTGCCTCGGATCGCCCGGGGTGGACCTTCACAAGCGATGACGATGCGGAGAACGCCCTCCGTGCATTTGTGGAGCATCAGAGCGTTCCGATGCTGCGGATGATGGTGACGGGCGCACCGGCACAGCAGAGCCTCCCCCTTGCGGATGCCGCATACGTCGTTAGCGACTTCGTGCTCGATCTGCATGCACGAGATCCCGAGGGTTTTGCCTATCTCGAGACTCTCGTGAAGGGCTCAATGTTGTCCGGCGTTCTCTACTTACCGTCCGCGGGCGACATAGGACGAAGGTTCGATCGACAGACGACGTTGTACTTGGACACGCCGGTAATTCTTGCGGCGCTTGGCTACGAAGGTGAGCCCAAAGCAGTCGCTGCTCGTGAGCTACTCGAGCTTGCTTATCGAGAAGGTGCCACGCTGGGCTGCTTCGAACACACCCTGGCGGAGACGCGGGGCGTGCTCAACGCGGTGGGAAGCAGAATGAGCCGTCGGGGTTGGCGTCCCGAACGTGCGGGTGGAGTGGAGAGCCACTTCCTCAGTTTGGGTTACAACCCGAGCGATGTCGAACTACTTGTCCAGCGCCTCGACGCCGATATTGCTGCGCGGCGAATCGCAGTTCTCCCGAAGCCGTCGTATCGGAGCGAGCTTGCAATTGATGAGCCAGCCCTGGAAGGTCTCCTCCAGGAGAAGGTTGGGTACGCGCACCGAGAGACCCTGCTCAATGATCTCGACAGCCTGACTTCCATCTACCGTCTCCGTGGAGGCGCAGACCAGCTACACCTCGAGTCCTGCCGTGCGCTGTTCATCACGACTAATCCTGGAGTCGTGCATGCCGCGCGGTCTTACTTTCCGCGTCGAGAGCAGCACTCATGGCCAGCGGCACTATTGGATCATGATGTTGCGATGCTTCTTTGGTTGAAGCGACCGACGCTGGCCCCGGACTTGCCGCGGAAACAGGTTATTGCTGATTGCTACGCGGCGCTTGAACCGGGTACTGCGGTGTGGTCGCGCTACCTGGAAGAGGTAGATCGGCTTGACCAGCGGGGCGAGGTAGCCGAAAACCAGTTCTTCTTCTTGCGTTACTCGTTCGAAGCGAAGAGAGCTCTCATGGACCTGACGAGCGGCAACTCGGAGGGGGTGAGTGCGCAGATTGTCCACCAGATAATGGAACGAGTGCGAACAGAGATGGCAGCTCCGGTAAGGGAGGAGTTGGAAGCGGAGCGCCGGAGGCGGGAAGCTGCGGAATCCTCTACGGGTGCGGCCCTTGCACTGCAGGAGGATTCGCTTGAGCGTCTACGGCAGGCGGAGCAATCACTTCTCGAAGCGCGCCGTACGGTGGAGCTCGTGGCGGCAAAGATCGGCGATGGAGTCCGGCGCAAGGTCAAATGGGTGAAGCGCGGCATTTCGGGGTTCATCGGATTCGCTTGCCTTATAGGGGTATGGCTGAGCCTTCCGGCGAGCGTTGGAGACACTCCCGAGGCACTCTCGCCAGCGTGGCGATGGGTTGCGAGAGTGGCCGTGGGTATCACCCTTCTGGTTACGTTGTATGGGGCCTGGCTCGGAGGAAGTGTCCGTGCCGCTATGCGTTCAATGGACGTCCATCTGAGTCGCCGGTTGGAAGCGCGTGGTCTGCGGCGCGCGGGCCTGCCAACCCCGTCGAGCGTCAAGCCCGGTGACAGCGTGTCGGATCGAGAGGACAGTTGATGGCCCGGACCTGGCTGTCGATCCGCGTGGATCTCGTCGAGGGCCACGGCGAACACCTCTGGCCCCGGCCGGGGCGCATCTTCGCCGCAGCGCGCACCCACACGTTCGAGCAGCTCGCGGATGCCATCGACGACGCCTTCGCCCGGTGGGACCGGTCCCATCTCCAGGAGTTCACGCTGGACGACGCGACGCGCCTGTGCATCCCCGATCCCGATTGGGAGATGGAGGGTGAGACGACCGAGGACTTCCGGGGCGTCAAGCTCTCGCGTCTACACCCGGGCGAGCAGTTCGTGTACGTGTTCGACCTCGGCGACGACTGGGCGCACCTGTGCACCGTCGGTCCCGAGCGGATCGACCCCGTCGAGACGCTCGGCATCCTGCCGGACCGCCCGCTGCCGTACTGGGGGTGGGGCGACATCCCCGACCAGTACCGCCGCCGATGGGACGGCGACGACGGCGAGTCGCCGCGGCCGAAGGATCCCAGCTGCACCGACCTGCCACCACTGCGACCCGACTGGGGTCCCGAGGCCCGCCGGCGGCGGCCGTGAGCACGACCCCGTCGCCGCCGCGTCGCCCGCCGGTGTTCGGCCCCGAACCATGGGAGGAGATCGGGGGAAGGAGCTGGAGCCACTGGGACCTGTGGTTTTGCGCGGTGGCCGTGACCGGTCACGATGGCAGGATCGACCAGCTGGAGGAGCGACTGGCCGGCGAGCTGGCGGACCGCACCGGAGGCCGCGAGGGCACCGAGTCGAAGCTCAGCCACCTGGCCGACCTCCGGGCGAGGCTCGACGATGCCGGTCTGCTCCCGGGCGACCTGGCCACGCCCGAGGTCCTCTCGGAGCGAGGTCTCCTCGCCAAGGCCCGCAAGAAGCTGGCCGAGCGCTACCTCGAAGGCCGAGCCAAGACCCCGGCGATGATCGAGACGCCGCGGGTCCGCCTGGAGCGTCGGTCGCGCATGGGGCACTGGGACGCGTTCCCAGTGAACCCGGAGCGCTACTACCGCTCCTTTCGCCGCAACGTCGAGGTGAAGGACTACATCTCGGAGCGCCGGAGCTTCTCGGCCGTCCGGCGGATCGAGGAGCGGCTCGAGTCCCTCGACAAGGCGGGACTGGCGGTTGGAGAGCACCTTGCCCTCTACCGTGCGTTCCACACGGCCGGCCTGGAGCTCGCCGACCGGGCCGACGACTCGTTCGGCAAC
>JAJZJY010000580.1 GCA_021809885.1 Actinomycetes bacterium | reverse complement strand
TGTGACAGGCACCGAAGGCCGGGGGGCGGCGATCACCGGTTGGGGCTCGGCACTGCCGCAGCGGGTCGTGACCAACGCCGACATCATGACGATCTTCGAGACGAGCGACGAGTGGATCGTCGAGCGCAGCGGGATCCACCGGCGCCGGGTCGCGAGCGGTCCGTTCGTCGACGAGCAACCGCCGCTGCACCCCGACGACGGCGTCGGCTCGACGGGAACCCTTGCCGTGGAGGCAGCCGAGCGCGCCCTCGAGCGGGCCGGGCTCACCGGCACCGACATCGGGCTGCTCATCCTCTGCACCACCTCCCCGGACCAGGCCGTGCCTGCCACGTCGGCCGGCGTGTCCGCCGCGCTCGGCATCGCCGGCGGGGCCATGGACTTGAACGCCGCCTGCGCCGGGTTCACCTACGGGCTGGTGACGGCGTGCGGGATGATCGGCGCCGGCCTGGATCGGATCCTGGTGGTCGGCGCCGAGACCCTCACCCGAATCACGAACTGGTCGGACCGCACCAACGCCTTCCTCTTCGGGGACGGGGCCGGCGCGGTCGTCGTCGAGGCCGTGCCGGGTCCCGGCTCGCTGCTCGGATGGGACCTCGGCGTGGACGGCACCCTCGTCCCGCTGCTCTACGCCGACCACGGGTCGGGGATGGCGATGCGGGGCCAGGAGGTGTTCCGCAAGGCGGTCAGGGTCACGGTGGACTCGGCGGAGCTGTCGATGCAGCGCGCCAAGATCGCCGCCGAGGACATCGCCCTGTTCGTCCCCCACCAAGCGAACATCAGGATCATGGACGCCGTCGCCCAACGCCTGGGCATCCCTGGCGACCGCATCGCGTCCGTCATCGACGAGACCGGCAACACGTCATCGGCATCCATCCCGCTGGCCCTCGTCGACGCCGCCGGGGCAGGGCGCATCGCCGACGGCGACCTCGTCCTCCTCGCCGGGTTCGGCGCCGGGATGACCTGGGCGTCGGCGGTGTGGCGCTGGGGGCGCTGACCCCCTACTGCGCCAAACTTCCCGAGCGGCGCGGGTGACGCCGCCGGCGGCGGGCAGCACTACGCTCGCCGCGTCGTCCGCCAGGGGCTGCCACCGGCGGCCCGCAGTCCCCAAGGAGAGACCGGAGAGACCATGGATAATGACGAGGCGTTCGAGAAGTTCAAGCAGTGTGCCGTCGAGGTGCTGCAAGTGGAGCCGGGCAAGGTCACGCCCCAGGCCCGCTTCGCCGACGACCTCGACGCAGACAGCCTCGACCTGGTGGAGCTCGTGATGGCGCTCGAGGAGCAGTTCGGCATCAGCGTCGACGAGTCGGAGCTCGAAGGAGTCGAGACCGTCGACCAGGCGTTCACCCTCGTCACTTCGAAGCTCTGATGAAGGCGGTCCACGCCACCCCAGGCGGGGGGGCCGCCGTCCCCGGTCGCCGGGTCGCCGTCACCGGGGTCGGGGTCGTGGCGCCGTGTGGCATCGGGAAGGAGGCGTTCTGGGCGGGGCTGCTCGGCCCGCCGCCCCGAGGCGAACGCCGGGTGCACGGCCTCGACGCCACTGCCGTCTACGGCCCCAAGGAGGCCCGGCGCGTCGACCCGTTCACGCAGTTCGCCGCCGTCGCCGCCGCCGAGGCGGTGCAGGACGCCGGCGGCCTCGACGCCCTCGCCGGCGACCCCGACCGTGCCGGCGTCATCATCGGCACCGGCATCGGCGGCCTCACCACCTTCGAGGAGCAGCACACGGTGCTGATGGAGCGGGGCGCACGCCGGGTGAGCCCGTTCCTCGTGCCGATGATGATGGGAAACCGGGCAGCGGCGGACGTCTCCATGCGCTACGGGTTCAGGGGCCCGTGCGAGGCGACGGTCACCGCCTGCGCCGCCGGAACCCACAGCGTGGGCAACGGTGCCCGCCTCGTCGCGACCGGGCGCTGCGACGTGGTGCTGGCCGGCTCTGCTGAGGCGGCGATGACGCCCCTGTCGCTCGCCGGGTTCGGGAACATGACGGCGTTGTCGACGTCGGGGATCTCACGACCGTTCGACGCCCGCCGCGACGGCTTCGTCATGGGCGAGGGCGGGGCCGTGCTCGTCCTCGAGGACATGGACCGGGCCCTGGCGCGCCACGCCCGCATCTACGCCGAGCTGGCCGGTGCGGCCAGCAGCGCCGACGCCTACCACATCACCGCCCCCTCCCCTGACGGTGCCGGCGCGGTGGCGTGCATGGAGCAGGCGCTCGCCGACGCCGACGTCTCCCCCGGCCAGGTCACCCACGTCAACGCCCACGGCACCTCCACCCCCAAGAACGACGACGCCGAGGCGGACGCGATGGTGAAGGTCTTCGGGACACCCGGCCCGGCGGTGACCTCCATCAAGGGCATCACCGGCCACTCGCTCGGCGCGGCCGGCTCGCTCGAGGCAGTGGCGCTGGCGTTGAGCTTCGAGCGCCGCCTCATCCCGCCGACGGCCGGCTGGGAGGTCGGCGACCCCGAGATCCACCTGGACCTCGTGACCGGCGCGGCACGGGAGTGGGAGCCGGGGCCGGCGCTGTCGAACTCGTTCGGCTTCGGCGGGCACAACGGCACGCTGGTCATGGTTCCGGCGCCGCCGGCCTGACGCGGGAGCGCGGGGCCGGGCGGCGCCGGCGGAGGGGCTGGGGTGGGACCGGACCGGAGGAGCGGTCGGGGTAGAGCCGGCGGAGCGGCCGGGCCGGAGCCGGCGGCCGCTTGTCCGATACCTGTAGGTTGGTGGTGAGGGGTCAGCTGGCTGCGGCCACGTGCCCTGCGACGGCCCTGTGGCCGTCCACCGGTGCCGGCGCCAGGATCTCGGCCTCGCCGGATGTCCGGCGGGCGTGCCAGAAGCCGAGGCCGACGAGCAGTGCCATCACCAGTCCCAGAGCGAAGGATGCGATGCCGGCCCACAAGGCGATGATGGCGAACACGCTGAACCCGTACGCCTCGAGGAGCAGACCCCGCAGGGTGGTGCCCCGGAAGACGGTCTGCTCCACGGCCGCCAGAGAGGTCGCCGTAGCGCTGCCCGGCTTGGCGGAGTAGGCGGCGCCGGCAACCGCTGCGTACACCCCGTGGAACGGCATCTCCGACAGGTGGACGGCGATGAAGTCGTTGGCGTACACCCTGGCCTGCGTCCCGGTCAGGAGCTGCTGGCCGGCGTACTGCGACACCGTCGGGATCATGCTCGGCGTGATCTCGGTCCCGGCCTTCGGGTGAGCGAACGCCGCCTTGGGAGGAAAGTAGATCTGCTGCATTGCGAGCTGGTCGTGGACGTTGGAGTTGGCGAAGCTGTAGCCCCACATGGCGAGGCCGCCGGCCACGAGCAGGACGACCACGACGACGAGTCCGCCTGCACTGGCCAGGAGGTCGAACACCTTGCGTCTCATCTGATTCTCCCTGGTTCGTTCTCGATTCTCACGAGCCGAGGTCTTCGGCCCGTCGAGTCGATTGTCGGGAGAACCCCACGACGACACGTAGGGCCGAAGGTCCTGCTCGCCGCGCCCAAAGCAACCTGTACAAAGACGAGCCCTCAGCCCCGCAGGACGCCGCGGAGTGCGAGCAAGAAAGGCACGACCGCCACGACGACGAGCGCCGCCGCCAGGCCGACCGGAGCGCCGGGACGGCCGTACAGGGCGACGTGGAGGTCCTCGACCACGGCGTGGCCGACCGAACCTCGGAACACGAGCGCCGGGAGGAACGTGGCGCCGATCAGGCCCGCCAGGGCGGCCAGCGGCGCCGCCACCAAGGGCCCGGTGAGGACCAGGGCCAGCGCCGCCACCGCCAGGGCGAACGCCATGCTGCCGCCCGCCACGCCGGCCGGGTGGTAGGCGAACGAAGCCGCTCCCAGGGCGACGAGCACGACAGCGACCAGGCCCCGCAGCCGAAGGCTGCCTCGGGCGGCGACGATGGCCAGCCAGGCCGTCACGCCG
>JAJZJY010000579.1 GCA_021809885.1 Actinomycetes bacterium | reverse complement strand
CCCGCAGTGGCGGCACTGCTGTCGAGAAGGCGCTGAAGGAGTGTCAGTTCTTCCGGCGTCTCAAGCACGAGGCGATTGTTTCACTACGGCCACCGCGCCACGACCCATGCCGCCCGCACGGGGAACCCTGAGTGGGAACACCGCAGGCCAGGCCAGCGGTCCGGTGCGGTGCGGTGCGAGGGAGGGTGTCCCGCAAGACCCGCCCCGCAAGAATTCTCGCAACGGTGCGCTATACGGGACACGCGATGCGAACCGAAGATGGTCCGACCGGTCGCGCCATCCGGCCGCCCCAATATCCCAGCTGCCGGGTCGCCCAAGAGTGTCCCCAAGGTGCCGGTAGGGGCGTAGGGGGAACCACGGATCAGGTCCCTGGCGTTGCGCCACGGCGGGTCTACCGTGGCTAAGGATGACACAGTTGTGGCCCCTCCAAGTGGGATCGCACGAAGTGGTCCCGGTCGGACTTCCCGGAGGATGGGCAGGGACGGTCCACTTGGCCAAACAGTCCAGGGGAAGCGATCTGGCTTCGACGACATCGCGTTCCGACACGGACGCTGGTCCGTCTCAGCTGGCTGCAGCGACTCCGGCGAACAACACCCTCTGTGGTCGAGCCCACGTCGCGATCGTGACGGAGCCCGGCGTGGACCTGTTCGGTAGTGACGCTGGCCAAATGTGCAAGTCGTGCAAGTCGTGCAAGTCGTGCAAGTCGTGCGGGCGGAGCGTCGAGCGATGGCTCAGCCCACCTCCCGCCGCCGAGGGCGAAGACGAGGTGGTTCGCTGGATCACGACAGCGGTGCTGGAGCTAGGCGAGGCCATGGTCGAAGGAGTGCCGGTTCCCCGTCTCGAATCGATCCGCCGACGCGTCCGCTCAGGACTGAAGGCGGCGATCGGCGGGACCGTGCACACTCACGTGATCGGGCTCGACGCACTGTGGGTGCGCTCGGGGCTCGTCATCGACGCCAAGACCCCCGAGCAGTGGCAGCGGGATATGCGCGCAGCCGTGGAGCGAATGTGGGCCATCGAGTCCCATCAGCCAGTCGGCGCTCCCCGATGGCGTCGCCACTGGGACGACATCACCGGCATCGAATAGGCGGCCGGCACCAACCTCGGACGGCATCGGTTGCCCAGTGGCGGGTGTCGCGCTCGGAGCAGGCAAAGGCCTTGGCGTCCTTGGGCTTGCTCATCGTTCGACTCCCCTCTGTACTTGCACCTCGACCTCTACAACGGCGCCGGCCGGCTGCTCGGTCTCGGGTTTGCTGATGGCGACGGCCCGCTTGACGGCGGCCTGTGCCCGCTGCCGCTGGGTCTGCTGCTCGGTGCTGGTCATGTCGCGCTCGGAGCCGAGGGGCCGGCGGCTGGTGAGGTGCCAGCGGTCCCGGTAGGCGGCGACGGTCGAGACCTCGCGCAGCCACCGTTCCCGGCGAGCCGGCTCGCTCGGTGGGCTCCCGAGGTCACGCAGCCAGGGTCGGCCGGCCGTCACTGCCTGTTGTGCCAGGGTCCGAGCACGGTCCTCCATCGCCAGGTCGCGCTCGGCCAGAGCCGTCGCCAGCTCGGGGTCTTTGACCTCGTTCGCTCTCGGGATGAGCCCGGCGATCAGGCTCGCCGATCGCTGGCGCCGGCCGGCCGCGGCGGTCAAGCGGTCGACCCGTTGGTGCAGGACGGCGGCGACGTTGTCGGCATCGGCCAAGCTGCGACCGGCGACGAGGCGGGGGAGGGCCACTTCGATGTCGAGCCCGCGGGCTTCGGCGTCCCGGAAAGCGGCGAACAGCGGACCTCGGGCCTCGCTCGCCTGGAGCCCAGCCAGTTCGTCTGGGGTGAGCCCTGAGCGAGCCAGCAGCGCGTCCCACCGGTCGGCCTGGGCAACCGTCGCCAGGGTTTGGTACTCGGCCGACAGGCGCTCCATGGACTCGGCCTCGTCGTGAGCCCGGCGGATCATCTCGTGCGCGGCCACGTCTGCGCCCTCGTGGCAGAGCACGCTCGCCAGTACCTCACGGCCGGTCACGGGCTCGGTGATGGCGTCGTGGCCGCTCTGTGGGTCAGGGTCATAGTGGGTGTCCACGTAGAGGCGATTGGACTCCTTGCCCCTCGTTGCCGAGACGTAGAGCACCTCACGGGTGGTCGTGGGCGACACCATCGCATGGGCCGTGTCGACGGTGCGGCCCTGCGACCTGTGCGCGGTGGAGGCGTAGGCCAGGTCGACGTGCTCGGCCACGTAGTCGGCCGGCAGGACCACCTTTCCGACGCCGTGGAGTCGGGTGACGGTCATGGAACCATCGGTGTGGGTGGCGGTGACCGTCCACTGGTCCCCGTTGCGAACCCAGCTTCTCCCGGTGATCAGGCGCCGGTCGTTCTGGCGGCTCACCACCCGATCGCCCACCCCGGCCGTCGCCCCGCCGGCCACACGCACGCCCCGTTCGCTGACGGTTCCTGCCGCGATCCGGTCGGCTCGGGCGCGGCTGTTCAGCTCGTGCACCGTGCCCAGGTCGCCTGCGATCATGAGGCTCGTCAGTCCCGCGTCGGTGTCGGTCTTCCAGGCTTGGTAGCAGGCGTCGAGCATCTGGTCCCGGTTGCCGTCTGCGACCCGGTCGTGGGCCTGGTATGCGTCGATCGCGTCGACGGAGCCGGCTCGCAGCTCGACGCTCGCCTCCTTCTCCCAGGCGTTTTTGAACCGGCGGATGGCGCTCAGCGCCGGGGCCAAGCCGTCCCGGCCATGGACCAGGGCGGCGAACATGCCGCCGGCCTCGACGGCGGAGAGCTGGGCGTCGTCACCGACCAGGAGCACCTTCGCCCCCGCCTGTTCGGCCGCGACGACCAGCTCGTCTAGGGCGAAGGTCCCGGCGAGGCTCGCTTCGTCGACGATCACCAACTGCCCCTCCCTCAGCCGCCATGCCGCCACTTGAGCCTCCATCCTGGCGACCTGCGAGCGCAGCGCGGAGCGGCGGTCTGGGGAGGTCGCCGGGTCGACCACCGCCCGGCGAAGCTGCGCGATCGTGGCCTGTCGCTCGGGCTCTTGGTGGTGCTCGTAGCACCACTTGGCGGTGTTCTCGGTGTCGATCGAAAGCTCTGCAGCCAGCGCCTCGGCTGCCGCCGCCGAGGGGGCGAAGCCGAGCACCGAGCCGGGCCCGTGCTCGGCCTCCCACACCGCGCGCAGCCCAGCCATCGTCGTGGACTTCCCCGTCCCCGCCGGCCCCACCAGCACGTCCACGCAGCGCTTGGAGGTGGCCACCTGCTCGACTGCGAGCGCCTGATCGAGCGACAGCCCGTGGTCCCGGCCGGCCAAGTTCTTCTCGGTGATCGCGGCGACCGTGGCCACGGTCACGGCCGGCCCGCTGGTCCGCCGGCCGGCCTCGAGGAGGCGGGCCTCGGCTTCCAAGAGCGTCGCCGTGGTGTAGACCTCGTGGCCCTTTGCCCGCAACCGGCTCGTGCCGTCGGCCCGCCGGAGGTGCTCGGGCGTGGCGTGCAGCTCGGGCGCCGAGACCAGCAGCGACCGGGCAACGGCCAGGTCGGCGGTACGTTCGGCGACGGCGATCCGCTCGTCGGCTGAGGCGAAGCGGACGCCGTGGAGCTGGCGGTGGACCTCGGCCAGAAGGTTGGCCCGGCTGAACGTGGCCCGCCGCTCTGCCACCTTTTGCACCACGACGTCGGCCGCGTCAGAAAGGATCGCGTCGGAGAGGTCCGAGGCAGAAAGCAGCGGGAGGTCGTTTCGCTCGGCCAGCTCGTCCACCCAGGAGACAGGGTCGCCTCCGACGTAGCTGCTGGCTCGCGCCCGCCACCGCTCGGTCAGCTCCGACAGGCTACGGTGGGCCTTGTCCGGGCGCGTGTCCAACGTCGCCCGTTGGCGCAGACCCAGGACTTCGGTGCTCGTCGGTTGGCGGCCGTGGGCCGCCACGAACTCGGTGATGAGCGCGTCCTTGCGTTCCTCG